>ONFH01000016.1 GCA_900317015.1 uncultured Erysipelotrichaceae bacterium
AAAAGTTTTAAGGATAATATCATGTATTCTTAACTTTAATTTTAGATTAAAAGAAATAAAACTTTAAATTGACCATCTATCATGGTATGATTTTAATAGATGATTTGAAAGGGGAAATAATTTATGAAAAAATTATTAGCATCTATGCTTATTGCTGCTATGGCATTAACGGGATGCGGCGGTTCATCTTCCTCTAAGAGTGGTAAGACTGAACTTGCTTTAATCACTGACTCAGGCGGAATTAACGATAAGTCATTCAACCAGTCCGCTTGGGAAGCTGTTAAGGAGTACGGCGAAAAGAATAACGTAGGTTACAAGTATTACAAACCTGCATCATTCGACACAGCTGGCTACAAGGATCAGATTAAGAACGCTGTTAACAATGGCGCAAAATTAGTCGTTCTTCCTGGTTTCAAGTTTGCCTATGCTTTAGGTGATCTTCAGTCTGACTCTAAGTACAGCAAGGTTGATTTCGTATGTATCGACTTCACACCAAAAAAGAATGGTAAACCTGTCAATCCTGCAAAGAATGTATTCTGTGCAACTTACAAGGAATATCAGCCAGGTTATTTAGCTGGTTATGCTGCTGTTAAAGATGGCTATACGAAGTTAGGTTTCATGGGTGGTATCGCATTACCAGCCGTTATCAACTATGGTTATGGTTACTTACAGGGTGCTGAAGCTGCTGCTGAAGAAACTAAGAAAGATGTGACTGTTAAATATACTTACACTGGTACATTCAATGAATCACCATCTATTAAGACAAAAGCGACTGGCTGGTACAATGGTGGTACTGAAGTCATCTTCGCTTGTGGTGGTCAGATCTGTAACTCAATTTTCGCAGCTGCTAGTGATACGAAGAAGAAAGTTATCGGTGTTGACTCAGATCAGAAGGATCAGTCAGATACTGTTATTACTTCAGCTATGAAGAACGTTAAACAGACTGTTGCTGATGAAATCAAAGCAGTTTATGCTAAGAAGTTCAAAGGTGGTTCTTACTTACTTGATGCAAGTGGTAACTATGTTGGTTTATCACCAGACTTCTCAAGATTAAAGAAGTTCAAGAAATCTGATTATGATAAGATCTTCAACAAGGTTAAGAACAACAAGATCAAATTCATCACAAATGATGATGAAACAGCTTCTAAGGGTAACCCTACAAAGACTAAGAAGTTAAAGAAAGCTTTAAAGCACGTAAAGATCTCTTACGAAGGTTAATGAAATGAACTCTAAAAGGAATGGAGAAAGCTCCATTCCTTTTTCATAAAGATAAAATGTTTTCGTGAAAGATAAAAACTGTTTCACGTACTCACGTCTATCATGTATAATAGCGCTAAGGGGGGAAAATAAAGTGGACTATGCTATTGAAATGCTTCATATCACCAAGGAATTCCCTGGGATCAAAGCAAACGATGATATTACACTGCAGGTCAAGCAAGGCGAGATCCATGCTTTACTTGGCGAGAACGGTGCCGGCAAGTCAACATTAATGAGTATCTTATTTGGTCTGTATCAGCCTGATATTGGCACCATTAAGATTCATGGACAAGAGGTCAAGATCAATGACCCAAATGATGCCAATAAATATAAGATCGGGATGGTTCACCAGCATTTTAAACTGGTGCATAACTTTACCGTCTTAGAAAACATTATCTTAGGTATTGAACAGACAGGCTTCGCAGGAAAATTGAAGACCAGCGAAGCAAGAAAGAAGGTCATGGAACTATCAGAACACTACCATTTGAACGTAGATCCTGATGCCAAGATCGAAGATATTACAGTTGGCATGCAGCAGCGTGTCGAAATCTTAAAAATGTTGTTTAGAGATAATGAGATTCTGATTTTCGATGAACCTACGGCGGTCTTAACGCCACAGGAGATCGATGAACTCATGCATATCATGAAGGACCTCATCAAAGAAGGAAAATCAATCATTTTCATTACTCATAAGTTAAACGAGATCAAAGCGGTCGCTGATCGCTGTACGATCATTCGTAAAGGACGCTATGTCGATACAGTCAACGTGGCTGATGTGACAAAGGAAGAACTGTCAGAAAAGATGGTCGGTCATAAAGTCAGCTTCGTGGTCGATAAGACACCAGCCAAACCTGGAGATACCGTCTTATCGGTTAAGAATTTGACTTACAAACCAAAAGGGGCCAACAAACCGCTATTGAACAATGTCTCTTTTGATGTTCATAAAGGTGAGATCGTGTGTATCGCCGGGATCGATGGCAATGGTCAGTCTGAACTGATCTTTAACATCTCCGGACTTCAGGATCCAACCAGTGGCACGATCACGATGAATGGCAAGGATATCACTCATGATACCATTCGTCATCGTAATGATGACGGAATCGCCGTCATTCCAGAAGACCGTCATAAACATGGGTTAGTTCTTGATTACACAGTTGCGGAGAATATGATTCTTAAGAGCTATTACAAAGAACCATTCTCACATCATGGTTTTATTGATTTTAATGAAATGTACAAATATTCTGATCATTTAGTCGAAGAGTATGATGTACGAAGCGGGGAAGGCTCGAAGTCGATCGCCCGTGGTATGTCCGGCGGGAACCAGCAGAAGGCAATCGTCGCTCGTGAAATTGAATCAGACAATGATTTATTGATTGCCGTTCAGCCAACCCGTGGTTTGGATGTCGGTGCCATTGAATTTATTCATAAACAGCTTGTCAAGCATCGTGACGCTAATAAAGCCGTCCTGCTTGTCTCACTTGAATTAGACGAAGTCATGACGGTCTCAGATCGTATCTTAGTGATGTACGAAGGCGAGATCGTCGGTGAATTAGATCCTAAGAAGACAGACGTTAAAGAACTTGGTCTTTATATGGCTGGTAGTAAGCGAGGTGCTGGATATGAAAAATAAAGTCGGATTCTTTCAGAAAGATAGTACACGTTCGGTCATTTCGTCATTAATTGCCATCGCAATTGGGCTCTTGGTCGGATTTATCATCATGCTCATCTCTCAGCCAGATAATGCCTTACAGGGGATCTCGATCCTGCTAACGGGTGGCTTTAGAGATGGGATGTCATCACTAGGAAATGTGCTTTATTTGGCTGTTCCAGTTATGATGACTGGGCTCTCTGTAGCCTTTGCCTATAAGATGGGCGAATTCAATATCGGTGTTCCAGGACAGTATGTCGTAGGGGCCTTCGTTGGTCTTTATGTCGGCATTAAATGGACGTTCTTACCAAATTCAATTGCCTGGTTAGTCGCTATTTTACTTGGTGGGATCGCTGGTGCGATCTGGGCTTTTGTTCCTGGAATCTTAAAAGCCAAATGTAACGTCAATGTCGTTATTTCCGGCATCATGATGAACTATGTTGGTTTGTTATTAGTGATTCAGGGCGTTAAGAGCTGGCTCTATGAATCAACTGGGGCTCAGTCTCAGGTCATCTCTGGTGCTCGTGCTATTCCGAATGCTGGGTTAGATGTGATCTTCCCAGATTCTAGTGCGAACTTTGGTTTCATCATTGCCTGTCTCTTATGTGTCTTAGCCTGGGTCATTATGAACAAGACGACATTTGGTTATGAATTAAAAGCGACTGGTTTCAATAAGGATGCAGCTAAATATGCTGGAATGAATGAAACAAAGAATATCATTTTAGCATTAGTCTTAGCTGGTTTCTTTGCCGGCTGCGGCGGTGCCATCGCTTATCTTGGCGGGACTGGGAAAGCCTTACAGATCTCGGAAGTTTTACCTGCAGAAGGGTTCAACGGGATTCCAGTTGCCTTACTTGGTTTATCAAATCCAATTGGCTGTATCTTTGCATCTTTATTTATTGCTTATGTCAATGTTGGTGGATCATTCGTTCAGAATATCTTCCCAATTGAAATCGTCGACATCATCACTGGTGTTATCGTATACTTCGCTTCCTTCACATTATTCATTAAGTTAATGTTTGCGCGTCGTGATGCAAAACGTGAAGCAAAAAGAGAAGCAGAAGAATTGAAAGCTAGGGGAGGCGAACAGTCATGAGTTTAGTTTACTTCTTATTTGCTCAGACGTTGTTATTTGCGATTCCTTTAATGATCGTTGCTTTAGGCGGTATGTTCTCAGAACGTTCCGGCGTAGTCAACTTGGCTCTTGAAGGGATCATGATCATCGGTGGTTTCTCCGGCATCTTCTTTATGCATTATATGCAGCAGAATGATATCATGCATGGTATGCCACTCTTGTTCTGTGCGTTACTTGTATCGGCCATCGCTGGTCTGCTCTTCTCATTATTACATGCGTTTGCAGCCATCAACTTACGTGCCGACCAGACCATTTCTGGTACTGCCTTGAACTTAATGGCCCCTGCTATTGGGATCTTCATTGCCAAGGCCGTTCAGGATGGTGTTCAGAATATCTCTTTCACGAATGAGTTCCGTATTACAAAGGTACCTGTTCTTGGTGATATTCCCGTACTTGGTGATCTCTTATTTAAGAACTGTTATGTCACGACATTCTTAGCCATTGGGATCTTATTATTAAGTGGTTATTTCTTATTGAAGACAAAGACTGGTCTACATATTCGTGCATGTGGTGAAAACCCACAGGCCGCTGATGCAGCCGGGATCTCTGTTTATAAGACAAGATATTTAGGTGTGATCTTATCAGGTGTTTTAGGTGGTATGGGTGGCCTCATCTACATCATTCCTATTTCTACTGAATTCACTTGTTCCGTTGATGGTTATGGTTTCTTAGCCTTAGCCGTACTGATCTTCGGTAACTACTCACCATGGCGTATTGCCTTTGCAGCGTTCTTCTTCGGTTTCACGAAGACGTTGGCATATACTTATAACTCAGTACCATTCTTAGCTGCGATGAAGTTATCTGATACAGTTTATAAGTTAATTCCATATATCGCTACATTGATCTTATTATCATTTACATCTAAGAATTCAGCAGCCCCTAAAGCTGATGGGATTCCTTACGATAAATCACAACGATAGTCAAAAGCTCGCATTCCGCGAGCTTTTTCTCTTTCCTACTAGTTTTGCGAGAAATCATGTGCTATAGTGAGTTCAATTTAAAGGGGAAGGTCTATGTCTATTACTTTAACTACTTATCTGATCGTTTGTCCATTTGTCTTTTTAGCTGGCTTTGTCGATGCCATTGCCGGTGGGGGAGGTTTGATCTCGCTTCCCATCTATATGATTGCCGGCTTACCAGCCCATAATGCCATTGCCACCAATAAGCTCTCATCATCCTGTGGGACGGCCATTGCAACTTGGACATTTTATAAAAAGGGTTTGTTTAAAATCAAAAATGCTTTACCGGGCATCGTTATGGCCATTCTTGGTTCACAGCTTGGCGCCCGTTTATCTTTAATTGCCAGTGCGAAGATCTTAAGTGGCATCATGATCATCGTTATGCCGGTGACGGCGTTCTGTATTTTTAATAAGAAGCTTTTTCGTGATCATGAAGAAACTAAGATCACAAAGAAGACGATGTTCATCATTATGATCTCAGCTTTTGTGATCGGCATCTATGATGGCTTCTATGGCCCAGGAACGGGGACATTCTTGCTTTTAGCCTTTATGATCCTTGGCAAGCTCAATGTGGCGCAGGCCAACGGCTTTGTCAAAGCCATTAATTTAACGACCAACTTATCAGCTTTAGCTGTCTTTCTTGTGAGCGGGAAGATCGTCATTCTTTTAGGCCTGTGTGCGGCTACTTGTAATATGGCAGGAAACTATCTAGGCAGTCATGTGATGATGAAAGGCGGCGTTAAGGTCGTCAAGCCAGTCATGCTTTGCGTGCTTGTCTTACTGCTAGGGAAAGTCATGAATATTTATTAATTGATTATAGTGATCGGAACAGACGTCTTTTGTGTGACGTCTTTTTTAGACTCTCTTTTATTAAAATATAGGAAAAACACTTGTGGGAAAGGTCACATCTTTGGTTCCAAAAGTAGAACATTTGAAAGTGTGAAACATAATTGACACGCGTAAAGGACATGATATAATAAGGGTGACCTAAGAGTATATATGAATTTCCTACATAATTGATAAGGGAACCTGATTGCCATGAAGCGGTGTTGAAAGCCCACTATAAGTGGGGATCCTAAAACTTCAGCAAGGTACCCACCTGTACATAACAGGGATAATCGCAAGCCTCT
>ONFH01000070.1 GCA_900317015.1 uncultured Erysipelotrichaceae bacterium
TGCAAAGCTTTTGCCTTTAAGATCTTATGATTGGTACCAGAATAACGGATCCGTTTATACCCAATCGCCCCTACCACAAGATAAGCTGTATGGGTATTGACATCACGATTATAGAATGCTTTGACTTTCTTTAATTGTTCTAATAGCTCCTCTTTACTTGTCACCATATTGCCAGTAAAAGCAATAGAAAGATTGGTCAGCTTATGGATCTTCTTTGAATTCATGGCTGCATGTTCTGGGGATATGATATTTCGATAATAATTGCTATGCATCTCACCAAAAGGAATACTATGAGCTTTATGCACAGCTCTTAAACTGTCATAACCAGAACGCTTGACCAGTTCCGTCACGATGCGGCTACAGGCCAAGGCATCATCAAGGGCATGATGGGCATTCTCTAACGGTAAGTGGAAATGCTCACAAAGATCTTTTACATTATATTTTTCTAAATCTGGTTCAATGAGATGGGCTAAGACATTTGAACAGGCCATCTGGCAAGATGGATAAGGCAAGCGGTCACGCTTTAAAGCAGCGCGAATGCAGGCCATATCGCCCTGGACATCATGGGCACAGACCAACTGATGATCAAAGTAAGGTAAGATCTCCCGCCAGATGTCTTTAAAGGAACGGGCCTTTTTTAAATCATTGATCTTAATATGATGGACATTATAGCGATAAGGATCAAATGATAAATTATGAGGACGCACTAAAGAATAATACGTATTTGTGACTTGAAAGTCTTCCAGCCTCACAAGACCAATGGCACAGATACTTGCTGAATCGGCATTGAGGACTTCAATATCGAAAACAGTGATGATCTCGCTCATAGAATTCCAACGGCTTGTTTTGCGAGCTGATCCGCCATTTCATTGTAAGTGACACCAGTATGCGCAGAGACTTTGACAAACGTGACATCAATGGACTTCTTATATTGTGCAAACTTAGCGGCATAAGCTTTTGTGCCCTTCTTGTTCGTCTTCCATTCGCCCAAAGCCCACTTTTCAATACCCATATAATCATAATAGACAGAGATGGCTTTATAGCCATGGGCAATGGCATATTCGATAGCGGCTTCACTGCCAAAGATCTCCCCGGCCACATTACGCATAGAGACGTAATCAGGATCACTGCCCGAACCAGTAAAGGTCTTGATGACTTCCCCATGTTCGATCAGCACGACCCCATAACCATAGATATGATCACGTCTATGGAATGACCCATCGACATAAGCAACCAAACCATTGGGATCAGCTTTTTTGGGCTGATCATCAAGAAAAGCTTCCGCTTCGGCTTTTGATGTAAATGATTTATAAGAAGCACCTTTATAGCCTTTGACCTGAGCTTCGCAGGCGCTCCATGAGGTAAAGATGCCGGTCTTTCTTCCTTTTTTGACTGCGTAGTATTTCATAAATGACCTCAACTTTCGTTAACATAATAGACAATCCCTATTTCTTTGTCCACCATTAGTTGAGATAAAAGACAAATTTCATTATAATGTGAGGCAAGGAGTTTTAAGAAAATGAAGATAGAAAATAGATTTTTAAAATATGTAAGTTTTGATACTCAGTCAGATGAACATTCAAATACCGCTCCCTCTACGAAAAAACAGCTTCAGCTGGCAAAATTCTTAGAGGAAGAAATGAAGATCATCGGCTTTGAAGATGTCGAATTAAATGAATTCGGAATCGTCTATGGACGTATTCCTGGCAATACTGAAGAAGATGAAAAAGGCGATACGATCGGTTTCATCGCCCATATGGATACGTCACCAGATGCACCTGGTCATGATATTCATCCTCAGGTCATTCATGATTACGATGGCAGTGTTATCACTTTAAATAAAGAAAAGAACATGGTCCTTGATCCAGAAAAGGAAACACCATTAAAAGGCATGATCCATCATGATCTTGTCACCACTGATGGAACAACACTTTTAGGGGCTGATGATAAGGCCGGCATTACGATCATTATGACGATGGCCGAATATCTCCATAACCATCCAAAGTTCAAGCATAACGATATCGTTGTTGCTTTCACGCCAGATGAAGAGATTGGTCAAGGCACAGCCCACTTTGATATTGATCGTTTCGGTGCCGATTATGCCTATACGATCGATGGTGGACCAATCGATGAGATCAACTATGAAAACTTCAATGCATATAAAGCCGACGTCAAAGTCGAAGGGCATTCTTATCATACCGGCAGTGCCAAAGGAAAGATGGTCAATGCCTTAACAGTCGCTCGTCATTTTGATGAATTACTTGGTGAACATGATCGTCCAGAATATACCTCAGACTATGAAGGCTTTATCCATCTTCACAATGTAACTGGCGATGTCTCACATACATCATTAAGCTATATCATTCGTGAACATGACGCCGATAAGATCAAGAAGCTGATGTCTCGTATGAGTGATGCAGCTGAATACTTAAATAAGCAGTTAGGCGAAGAACTCATTTCTATTACGTTCACAAAACAGTATGAGAATATGAAACCAGTTATAGAAAAGTATCCACAGGTCGTTGATCAAGTCTCTGAAGCCATGTTAGATGTTGGTATCACACCACAAAGTGTCCCTATTCGTGGCGGCACTGATGGCGCTATGCTTTCATTACGTGGTCTTCCAACCCCTAACTTAGGCACTGGCGGTTACAACTATCATGGTCCATACGAATACGCTTCTTTAACAGATATGAAGAAAGTCGTTGAACTGCTTTTAGCCATTATTCGCAACAATACGAAAAATGTCTTATAAGATCGTTTCAAATTTTAAAAACGATCGTCTATATCGATAATATTTTTCAAATCGATGGAAGTTCATTATTGATGTCATAAATAGTTTTATAACATGGATTTTTCTCCGCAATTTCGAATCGAATTTGTGTTGAAAAATCCTTTTGTTTTCCGCATTTAATGCCATTTTCTTAACAATTTTATTTCTATACGAATAAATCTTTTAAATTTCATTAATATATTATCAGTAATGTTTACTTTGAAGAAACCGGCGGGGGGTTAACCGTAAATACCATCTAATTTAGGTGATTTTTCCGAATAAATTTCTTTTACGCAATTTTAAATTATTATGGTTTTTCTATATTTTTGTGCTATAGTATGTGTGAGGGACATCACCACAGATGATAAGTAAAGGAGGCTACGCATATGAAATATGGATTTTATACAGACTTCTTATTAGAAAATGCTGATCACAAGAAATTAATGTTAGATGAAGAAGTTGGCAAAGATCATGTCTATTGCAACAATGAAGGTTATAACGAATTATTAAGTAAATTAAATGATGGGGACACTTTGGTACTTTATCAGGCTCACGATTTAGCAATTGACTGGAAGGAATTCGTAACACGTTGGAACACGCTTTATGCAATGGGCGTTCAGTTCAAAGTGATCGTCGATGACTTCTTTAGTACTGGTGAATATGCACCTGATGATTTAGAAAACAATATGATTCATGTTGCGGAAGCTGGTTATGAAATGAATAACTTCTACCTTAATCAGAAGAAGATCAGCGGTATGAAGAAAGCTAAGGCGAATGGCGTGAAGTTTGGTCGTAGAAAAGTTAAAAACCCAGAAAACTTCGAACAGTACTATTATCTTTGGAAGGCAAAGAAACTGCCTATCAAGGAAGCCGCTGCTGCCATCGGCATGAATACTTCAACTTTCTTTAGACATTGTCGTGAATATACGGAAATGTTAGAAAGTCAGAATTCTGAAAATGCGAACTAGGATAGAAACGGGGTCAGGGATGACCTCGTTTTTTGTTTTTGATATAATAGGATGCAGGTGAAACATATGACATTATTAGAATCTATTAAAAAAGCATTAACTGATCGTAAGATCATCTATCAGGAAAAAGGAAATCATTTCATTTTCAACTTTGGTATTGAAGGCAAGTTTGATCAGGGCGTGTGCCTCGTCACCGTTAATGATCATGACTACAGTGTCCAGTCATCCTTAATGGTCCAGATCAAGGAACCAGCCTATGACTCGATCTTACAGTTTCTGACCTTAGCTAACAGTGAAAGTGAATATGGTTATTTTCTATTAGACCGCCAAAACGGTGTGATCGAACATATCGTCAAAGTCGATTGTGAAGATTCAGAGCCGAGCGATGAAGTGTTAGAAACATCATTGACTCTTGGCATTAAACTTTATGGGGCCTATGGTTTTTCTACGGCCTTCTATTATCTAATGGCTGGCATCTTAACCCCAGAATCGGCTATGGACCTTGTGAGGAGGTAGACTTATGAACTTAGAAGAAACATTAGATACATATTTCAAAGATGAAAACATCATCAAAAAAGATCAGACCTATTTTATTCCAGTTTCAGAAGACCATATAGATACGATTTCCTTAACAATCAAAGGTACATCGTTATTTATGGTAAGTGAGATTTTTCTTAAAAAGGCCATTGATCTTATGAAAATCAATGACCTGAACTTTATGACGACCTACGGTAACTTCGATTATGATTTAAAGAACCATAAGCTTTATTATCGTGTTTCCTTAGATGTGACAGACCGACCATTATCGAAAGCGCAGCTCGATCATATGTTTTATGCTTTAGTGAATGATACCAAGCTTTTAAAGGCGTACTTATGATGTATATCTGTCCCGTCTGTCATCAAAAGAAAGACGTCTCTCCCCTGGTCTACTTTGGGGAGATCTTACGTTTCGAAAGTGCCTGTTCATTCTGTCACCAGCGTAAAAGTTCCGCCCTCTCTCAAAAGATGGCGATCCTGATGCGCATCTCACTAACGTTCGTTGCTTTGGTCGTTTATCTCTTATTTTTATATCTCTACTCACTCCTGAAAAATGTGATGATGACTTTATTCATAGGCGTTGCGATGGGAGCGATCCTCATCTTTCTTGATCATTTGATTTTCTATCATATTGCTTTAAAAGGACGCGATTAAGCGTCCTTTAGTGTATGATCATAAATAAATTTTAATAAGTAGCCTAATACCGCAAAGATCACGGTTAAGATCAAGACCCACATAAGTACACCACTTCATCCCAGTTTAGCTCGATCTAAAAAGAAGTATGGATAGACGACTAATGACTTAGGGAATGTTGTGAACTGCTTTTCTAAGAAAAATGAGCGAATCATAATAAAAGCGACATAACAATATGGATAGATCAAAATCAATAGTGGTGTCTTTTTCGTGATCTTCCCTCTTTCACTAAATAAGAGGAAGTCTAAAATAAATAAGATCGGACCAAAGAGATGCACGATATAGTTATAATGATTGCTCGTCCAGTAAGCTGCTGTAAAGGGATTGCCTAATAAGAAGTTGTAGATCAAACATGTTAATAAGATATAGGTACTGACCACAAACTCTAACTTCACAAAGTGAGTACTTCGTCCAATTGTGATGCCTTTTTTCAAATCTTTGAAGGTCAAAACAGCTAAGGCGATCATTACGACGGTACACAAGATATTGGACTGAGTCGTATAGTAGACCATGAATTCATTATAAGGTTGTCCGACCCATCCTAAAAAA
>ONFH01000292.1 GCA_900317015.1 uncultured Erysipelotrichaceae bacterium
CTCTTAAGATATGTTAAGACATCATTCACACTGCGTCGTTTTAAAAGTTCATCATACTGCACGTCTGTTAAATGACGTGAGTACATGCTTTTAGCCTTGGACGCAACGGCATTTGATGCAAACTGCATGTTAAGCCTCCTTGCATCTTTCCACTATTTCTTTGACCCATTGATCTTTACGTTCATTGTAAAGATCGGAAAGCTTTTTAGATGATGCTTCGTATTCGGCATCAGCCTGCTTTTTCTGTGCTTCGATATCCGCACGTAATTCAGCTTTCTTTTCATCAAGTGTCTTCTGGTACTGGGCTACAAATGAATCGTAGATCTCTTTTTTCTTATCATTCATATTTAAAGAGACATCTTTCTTACGTGCTTCGGCATCTTCGACCGCTTTGGCACATTTGTGATCCACAGCAACTATGTCCTGAATCAACTTATCCATACGTTATCCTCCTTATATCTTTTTCATCAAAAGTTTACCCCTTTATATATGAAAATTCAAACCCTAAAACACATGAAAACGATAACACTTTTTCCATCTATACTTTTTTCGTATACTTGAACATTTACTCTCATATAGTAATTGTTCATTGTGATAACATTTTATTACTTGTACAAACAAGTAAGGAGAAATGTTATAATACGAGCGAGGTGAATACAAATGAAAATACTCGCAAGTGACTTTGATAATACATTATTTTTTAGAACCGGATTTAAGAAAAAAGACTTGGAAGCCATTAAGGCTTTTCAGAAAGCCGGTCATAAATTTGGCGTCTGCACGGGACGTTCTTATAACGGCATCGTGACCCCTTCAAAAGATTACGATATCCATTATGATTTCTATATCGTGGTTTCGGGCGGCATCATTAAAGATGGTGATGGAAAAACGCTTTATGAAAAAGATTTTCCCTATGCCATCGTCGAAGACTGCTTCAATCAATTTGAGGAGACGGTTTCCTTTGTTTCCGGAAATACGACCTACCTTTATTATAGTCCTCGTCATCAAATGAAAGCGATCGTGAAAGAAATGTACCATGCGATGAAAAAAGGTAATGAAAATGTCGTTCTCCTCGATTCCTTGCATGAAGTCACACCAAAGATTCCTTCCTTTTCGATGCACCTAGGTCATAAAGAGCAGGAAAAAGCCCATCAAGTGGCCAACTATATTAATGAGACCTATAAAGATGACGTGACAGCCTTTGTTAATGATGTCCATATTGATGTCTGTGCGAACGGATGTTCGAAAGGCAATGCCCTAAAATGGATCCAGAACTACTATCACGTCGATGATGATCAAGTCTGTGGCATCGGTGATAACTTTAATGATCTGCCACTGCTCCATTCAGCCACGCATTCCTTTACATTTGACTATGCCCCTGCTCCTGTCCAAGCGGAAGCAGAGCATGTTGTTGCGAGTCTTTCAGAGGCTGTGAAGCTCTTATTATAACGACATGAAGACATTAAAAGTGTCTTCTTTTTTTCATTTTTACCCATTTTCAGAAAACGACATATTGTCAATAAAAGCTCTCTGTCATTTTGTAAAAAAATATGATTATTTGTATGTTTTTTCATTGATTCCACGAGTTGTTGGTGTTTTAATAAGTTCGAGGTGAAATCTATGCCAAAGATATCGGAAGAGAGAGTGGAGGAACGAAAAAACGAGATCTTAGACGCATGTGAAACGTTATTAAAAAATACTTCTATTCGCAATGTCACGATCAAAGACATTGCCAACTATACAAGCTTTTCCAGACCATCGATCTATAATTATTTTGGGACGATTGAGGAAATCTTTTTAGGACTTATAGAAAGAGAATATAGAATGTGGAATGTAGATCTTCGCGAACTTCTTGATTTGAAATTAAACAGAGAAGAACTGGCTTCACAAATTGCCCACACTCTAGAAAAACGATCAACGCTTTTAAGAATCTTATCCGCAAATCTTTTTGACATCGAAGTGCATTCTAGAGTCGAACGACTAGAAGGCCTTACGGAGGCGCTTAACGAAACGGCGATAACTTTAGTCGCACTCTTTGAAAAGGATCTGGGAGCTAGTAAAGAGGAGTATACCGACTTCACTTACATTTTCTTTGCCTTTCTCAGCGGAGCCTATTTCTATACCATTCGCTCTAAAAAGCAAGAAGAAGCATTGGACGCCATTGGTGTTTCCTATCCGTCCTTGTCCATCTATGATATCGTTAATCGTTGCTTATTAAAGATATTGCCAAATCACGAAGATCATTGATCTTCGTCTTTTTTATATCTTATC
>ONFH01000032.1 GCA_900317015.1 uncultured Erysipelotrichaceae bacterium
AGCGCCCAAGCTTGATACAGCGTTTCTATCACAACAATTACATATGCAGCGAAGCAATGTCTCATCATTACTGAATGCGTTAGTTTCTGAAGGTAAGGTCAAGAAGTATAAAGGACGTCCCGTTCTTTATCAATTGGTAATTGTCGAAGACGATGCCTTTGATCAGCTCTATGGTCAAGACACGTTCTTAAAAGATCCGATTGAAACGATGAAGTCCGCTTTGAACTTTCCTGATGAAGTGAAGAAGATCCTGATCGTCGCCAAAAGCGGCAGTGGGACGATAACGCTCGCCCACGAGGCATGCCTCTATGCATATTCAAAAAGAATGATCAGCCAGAGCAATATGTTCGTATATGATCTGGAAGATGATTCTAAAGACAATTTCATAATAGACGAAGAAGGATTTTATCTGATCAAGAATGCCCAAAAGTTATCTCGCAGCAAGATCCATGATCTACTTAATAAGGTCAAAGGCATCGTGGTCTTTCAGATCGATGATGAAAAAGCCGTATCGCTTTTTGATGATGTTCGATTTGTGATCCACATTCCGGAGCTCAACAGTCTCTCATTAAAAGATCGTTTTGGTCTGATCGAGTATTTCCTGCATGATGAATCGAAACGTATTGATGATCGTATCATTGTCAATGCTGGGCTCATGCAATGCTTGCTTATCTACCCATGTGAGGGTGGCATCAAAGCGATGAAACGAGAAATCGCTCAAGGGATCGCCAATGCGTATCGAAGAGAGAAGAATCATACGCTCACCTTAGAACTCAGTGATTTTAGTGCTCACGTAAGAAAAGGGTTATTACAGATGAAGGATCGACAGGACTGCATTGAGTTTTTAGCAAATGCGGCACTATTCATCTTTGATCATGACACGACCTTACAGACAAGAGAGAAAGAGATCCAGACTGACATTTACCAGATCGTCAATGAAAAGCGAACTGTTTTGGCACATACGATCAATATGTTAGAGACCAGTAAGCTTAGTGAAAGCGTCAAGGATTATGTGTTAAGTCTTTATGATCTGACGCAGAAGTCTTCTCATGAACATCTGATCAACGATAAGCTCGAACAGGAAGTGGCCACTTTTATGAAAGAGGCTGGCGAAAGATTAGAACGATATTATGATCATGAGTATGTGCTTGGAGTGGCCCTTCATTTACAGGATGCTTTGGTGATTTCATCCGATAGGATGTTGATTGAAAATGCAGCCATGATGAACGTGATCGATGCTTTCAATAAAGAGTACTTGTTAAGTCGTAAGTTTATTCGCCATATCGAAGAAGACAGCGGTAAAAAGCTGAGCTTAGATGAAAGCTTGTTCTTCACCTTATTCCTAAGCGTATTTAGCAGCGGGAAGCTAGAAAAACAAGTTGTCAATCTTTTAGCAATGCATGGCACAACGGCTTCGGCCATCAAGGATTTCGTTCTGCATTTAATGCCTAAGAGTTTACTCTACAGCTTCGATATGCCAGTCGATGAAGATCTCAATGAATCTTATGAACGTTTAAAACAGCTGATCATGTCCATTGATCAGGGTATGGGTGTTCATGTGCTCTATGATATGGGGTCGATCAAAGTCATGCTAAATAGCATCAGTGAAGAAACGAAGATTCCCATTCGGGCTTTAGAAATTCCCATCACTCTACTTTCCATGAGTGCTATCAAGCTCTCTGATCAGGGCTATGATCTAGAGGTCATTCATAATCGCCTGATCGATTATGCTTCGACAAGCCAGACGGTCAAAGCCGTCAATGAAAAGATCATCGTGGCTTTCTCGAAAGTGAGTGAACATCAAAGCCTGAACATCTGTCGTCGTTTAAAGGCACTGCCTGGAGCGAAAGATTATGAGATCTACTATTTTGAAGCGGATAGTGCAAAAGCTTTTGTCGAACAGCTTGATTCGCTGACGATGGTGGGAAATCTGATTGCTATCGTTGGGACCTTTGATCCACAGCTCTTCAATATTCGCTATATTGAGGCCTCACGACTTGATGAAGTGTCCGAGATGAGTGAGCTCTTAGAAGTTGAAGAAGAAGGAGCCTTTGATATTCTTGGTTATCTGGAATCACAGTTTGAAGCCTTTCGTCGAGGGGATCTAGAACAAACAGTCGTTCCGTTTATGGAGGAATATCAAAAGATTCTTGATGTTCATCTTGATGAGGATGCTTATGTTGGCATGATGGTCCATATGGCCTGTTTGATCGATCGTTTGATGAAGAATAAGACACCAATCGTCAACTTTGATTCAGATAAGATCATCGAAAAATACCCACAAGAAACACGTCTATTAACAAACGCTTTAGAACCCATTGAAAAACACTTCCACGTATCCTTTTTAGAAGGAGATGTTGCCACACTGATCAGCATTGTCAAAAGGTAAAGGAGAAAGAGGTTATATGACAAAAGAAGAAGCAAGCATGGTCGGGTTTGAAATCGTCGCTTATTCAGGAGACGCCCGTACGAAGCTTTTATTAGCATTACAGGAAGCGAAGAAAGGTAATTTTAAGAAATGTGAAGAATTGATTGAAGAAGCCAATGAATGTCTGGTCGATGCCCACAAATCACAGACTGAACTATTACAGGAAGAGGCTCGTGGTGAAGGTGTTGAAGTTGGCTTTATCACCGTTCATGCTCAGGATCATTTGATGACGACGATGTTATTAAAAGATATTATGGATACATTAGTTGATATTTATAAAAAGTAGGAGGACATAGTATGGACAAAATTATAGGGACAATTGAAAAAGGCAAACCATTCTTTGATGCCTTAGCCCGTAACCGTTATTTGAAGGCGATTCGTGATGGCTTTATTTCCGCTATGCCAATCGTGATCTTCTCATCAATTTTCTTATTAATTGCCTATGTGCCTAATATCTGGGGCTACAAATGGCCAACATCGATTGAAAACATCTTAATGAAGCCATACAACTATTCCATGGGGATCTTAGCCTTAGTTGTATCGGCGACAACGGCCAAGCATTTCACGGATGCCTTAAATCGTGATATGCCGGAAAATAATCAGCTGAACTTTATTTCTGTCATGATTGCATCGATGATCGGCTTCCTGCTTTTATCTAGTGATGCCATTACGACAAAAACGGCTGCTGGCTTTGGTAATGCTTTACTTGGTTCAAAAGGATTAGTGACGGCCTTCATCTCAGCCTTCATCGTTGGCGGAATCTATAAGTTCTTTGTTTCTCGTAATATTACGATCAAGCTGCCAGAACAGGTCCCACCAAATATCTCACAGACATTTAAGGATGTTATTCCTTTCTCTGTGGCCATCGTCTTCTTCTGGCTCTTTGACTTGATCTTTAGAAATATCTTTGGCTATTGTTTTGCCCAAGGTGTCATCAACGTCTTCCAGCCATTGTTCAGTGCTGCCGATGGTTATATTGGTTTGGCTATTATTTATGGTGCGATGTCATTATTCTGGTTTGTTGGTGTGCATGGTCCATCAATCGTGGAACCAGCCATCTCTGCTGCTTTATTACTTGGCATGTCAGAAAACTTGGCTGCCGTGCAGGCAGGTCAGCATGCCACTCATGTCTTAACATTAGGGGCTCAGTACTTTGTCGTCTGCTTAGGTGGGACAGGTGCCACTTTAGTGCCATGCTTAATGTTTGCCTTCCTGGCGAAGTCTAAACAGTTAAAGGCGATCGGTCGTGCTTCAAGTATTCCCGTCTTCTTTAATGTCAATGAACCATTCTTATTTGGTGCCCCAATGGTCTTAAACCCAGTGTTCTTTGTGCCATTCGTCTTAACCCCAGTATTCAATATCTGGTTACTTAAGATCTTCATTGATTTCTTAGGTATGGATGGCTTTATTTACACCTTACCTTGGACGACACCAGGTCCACTTGGCATCATCCTTGGCTGCGGCATCAAAGTCTTACCATGTATCTTCTTAGCTGCGGTCTTAGTCCTAGACTTTGTGATGTATTATCCATTCTTTAGAGTTTACGATGCTGAAAAAGTGGAAGAAGAAAAAGAAGCCACAAATGAAGTGCCTGCCGATGAAGAAAAAGTGGATGTCAATGGCAATATTCTTGATTCCAAGAAGATC
>ONFH01000131.1 GCA_900317015.1 uncultured Erysipelotrichaceae bacterium
ATTCCAACAGGATCCTTAACTTTAGATGCCGCCCTCGGCATTGGCGGATATCCAAAGGGAAGAATCATCGAGATCTATGGCCCTGAATCTTCCGGTAAGACGACATTGACATTACATGCCATTGCCGAATGCCAGAAACAGGGTGGAAAGGCAGCCTTTATCGATGCCGAACATGCCATTGATCCAGTCTATGCGAAGAACTTAGGTGTCGATGTCGATGAACTGATCTTATCGCAGCCAGACAGTGGTGAACAGGCCTTAGAAATTGCCGAAATGTTAGTGCGTTCTGGTGTCATTGAATTAGTTGTCATTGACTCCGTTGCGGCATTAGTTCCTCAGGTCGAATTAGATGGCGAAATGAGCGATCAGAACATGGGCCTGCAGGCACGTTTAATGTCAAAGGCATTACGTAAGTTATCCGGCATTATGAACAAGACGAACTGTACTGTCATCTTTATCAACCAGTTACGTGAAAAGATCGGTGTTATGTTCGGGAACCCTGAAACAACGACCGGTGGTCGTGCACTGAAGTTCTATTCATCCGTACGTATTGAGATCCGTCGTTCTGAACAGATCAAGCAGAACGGTGAGGTCATCGGGAATAAGGCCAATATTAAAGTCGTCAAAAATAAAGTGGCCCCACCATTTAAGACGACACAGGTCGATATCATTTATGGTAAGGGCATCTCTCATGATGGAGAAGTCTTAGACTTAGCTGTGAATTATGATATCGTTGAAAAGAGCGGAGCCTGGTATGCCTATAAAGGTGAGAAGATCGGCCAGGGCCGTGAGAATGCAAAAATCTTCTTAAAGACGCATCCAGACATCATGACAGAAGTTGAAGATGCCGTCAAAGCGGAGATGTTTGGGGCCGAAACGGAGGAAACTGCGGATGCCTAAATCAACAGAAGATCTGCTGATGAATGGTTTTATGGAACTGATCAGTCAGCGCCCATTAGATAAGATCACGATTCAAGATATTGCAGACTACTGCTGTGTCAACCGCAATACCTTTTATTACCATTACGATAATGTCTATGATCTTGTAAAGAAGTTCTTTAAGCGTCAGACTGATAGTGCCTTAGAATATATGCACAATGGTGAAAGCTTAAAGAATTGCCTAAAAGCCATTGTCATGTTTGCCTTAGATCATAAGGAAGCAGCCAAAAACCTGGCTAATTCGATGAGTCGAGATCTCTTATCCGATTATTTAGGAGATTCTTTCTCACGTTTGATCAAAACATACATTGACGAGAACTATATCATTCGTGAAGAAGATCATATTAGGGAACGTTTGATCGTCGGCTTTTATCGTTATGCCTTTGTCGGCATGATGATGGATCTGATGACGGTCGACTTCTCCGCCGAACAGATCAAGAATGATGAACTGCTAGAAAATGCGTCACCGGAATATGTCGTCGATTTGATCTTAGATACGATCGAACATGATATCACAGAAAACATTATGTCTTCCTTAGAAAGAAAAGAGAAATCAAAAGAGTCCTAGATCACTAGATCTAGGCTTTTTCTTTACAAGATGTCCATTTTCTTTGCAAAAGTGCAAAAAAGGTTGCGTAAATGGGATGATTTCGCTATGATGTGATTATAATAACAATATATTAATCATAAAGGTTCCATGATTTTGAAAATGATGAAAGACTTTCGAAGATCCACCGCTAGGATCTTTGCAGGGGAATGCTTAGAAATAGGATAATGATCAGAAAAGTCACGTGATCAATTGGAAAAAAGAAAAAAGGATGAAGGAGAGCCCTTCATAGTGGGGAAAAAGAGATGAAATTTGAATTGAAAGGGGCGCAGGATTGCCCAATTGCCCAGATCAGCTTAAACAAGGGAGAAATCGTAAAAATTGAAAGCGGTGCGATGGCCTACATGCAAAATGTCGAACTTATCGGAAAGATGAACACAAAGAAGAAAGGATTTGGCGGCTTAATTAGTGCCATTGGTCGTTCTTTAACAAGTGGGGAAAGTATGTTCATCACGCAGGCTCAGGGTCTTGCCAACAACGGTTTTATTGGTGTCGCTCCCGCAATTCCGGGAACGATTCATAAACTCACATGTGGATCACAACAGTATCGCTTAAATACCGGTGCATTTTTGGCCTCTGATGAAACTGTGAACTACGTTATGAAAAGGCAGGATCTTGGCAAAGCTATCTTTGGTCATACTGGTGGTTTATTTGTCATGGAGACGGAAGGGAAAGGAGATATGCTTGTGAATGCCTTTGGTGATCTGATGGTCTTAGAAGTGACACCAGATATGCCATTGAGTATTGATAATGAACATGTGGTTGCTTGGGATCAGTCTCTGGACTATCGCATTGAAGTTGCTTCAGGAACGCTTGGCATTATGAGTGGTGAAGGTCTGATGAATACGTTTACCGGAAGTGGGAAAGTCATCATTCAGACACGTAATATTCATGCATTAGCAGATGCGATTGAGCCATTTTTGCCAGAGAAAAGCAGCAGCGTGTAAGATACAGAGCGCAAGCTCTGTATTTTCAAAATTATCAATCAGTTGAGAAAATCAACGATTTAGACCAGTAAGTGATGAGGAACACATAAAATTAAGGAGGTGACATGCTTATGGCCTATATTCGATGTCATGGATTGACCTATAATGAAGACGGATCGATCAAGAGCGGTTCCGCTTCTTTGTTAGAGTCTGTTTATATTAAGGATGCAAAGTATCATTCGAAACAGGTGGTACGAGAACGTTTAGGAAAGGTGATCTTTTTAGCAAAAGATAAGAAATCGGGCATTTTCCTTTCTCCGACGAGAGGACTTGTCGCCTATGATGCAAGGACTGATACCTTTACGCCAGTGAATGATGAGAAACATAAAGATCAGGAGACCTTTTCGGAAGTGCATAAAGTTTTTGGCGACGCTTATCTGATCCTGTGTTTTATGGAGAAAAATGGTTTATTGGATCTTTTGAAAGATGTCTTTACACAGAATGCCTATAAGCGTGTTTTATGTCATCTTCTTTATGATGTGTTACGTAATGGGCGTCAGATGACCTGTGAAGAATTCATTGAGAATTCCTTTGCCTCAGATCTTTTTGATGATCTCTCATTGCCTTCTTTAGTGCATGATGAGGCGTATTACAAGCTGATGGGGGAAGAGACGATCAAAGAACGCTTCTTTCAGGCGTTTATCAAATGGATGCGCAAGAAAGATCCAGAATTTGGTCAAGGCTGTTATGTCGATACGCAGGCGCTTCCTTATGAGATGACCGGCAATCCCTTCAACGCTTTAAACTGTCATGGAAATCCCGCCGTTCGACTGGTGATGATCTTAGATGAGAAGACCCGTGTTCCTTTATGGTATGAAGTCATCGATGGTGATCCTATTGATCTTTATGCCATCAATGAGGTCGTCAAACAGGTGGCCAAGAAGTTGAATGTACGGATTGATGCCTTTGCGTTAGGAAGAAAATATGCCTTTAAGGAATTATTTCAGTACGTCCAAAAACAGGATTCCAGCGTCGTCGTCAGAATGCCGTTTTTAAAGGACTATCCTTATAAGGCGCTTTATGAACATGAAAAAGTGAAGCTTGATCAAAGCGACTATCGCTTCAGTTATGATGGTCATCTCTATTTTGGGGATCGCGTGAAGCTGAAGCTCTTTGACCAGGATCTTTATGCCTACGTCTATGTCGATCGCACCTTGGCGATGAATCGTTATCGTGCCTACTTGTTTGAACATGAAGAGGAATATACTTTCAAAAATGATGACCCAGATTATCTAGCCATTCGCTTTGGCTATTTTGTCTTGCTTTCTAATGTTATAAAACAACCAATCGAAATCTTAAATGCCTACATGGAAAAGGCTAATGATGAATCTTTATTAAAATCAGATCATGA
Source organism: uncultured Erysipelotrichaceae bacterium (assembly GCA_900317015.1). Classification (GTDB taxonomy): domain Bacteria; phylum Bacillota_I; class Bacilli_A; order Erysipelotrichales; family Coprobacillaceae; genus Intestinibaculum. Next base: position 3,884 of record ONFH01000131.1, read on the forward strand.
TGACTTTGATCTTAGCGAAGAGGCCTGGACGAATACAACGGTTCGAGGCATGCTCTTAAGTCAGATCATGAAGAGCATCGTGATCATGCTTATGGAAGATCAATTAAAAAAGACGTCCTTATCTTTTACATCTCTCATTAATAAGACTACCACACTGATGAGCAGTGTGAATCGTTATGGCACATTAGGAATTGAATCGGCATCACCAGCCTGCAAGGAATGCTTTGAGCGCTTTGGTTTGATAATTCCAGCACATATTAAGATGAAGACTTTGAAAAAGAAAATACTCAAATGAAAGGTGACTGAATGAGAAACAGCACCTTTTTATTTGCATATATTTTCCTTAATGAAATGGGGATTTGTCCTCTTAGGAAAAAATAAAAATTATTTTTTGCACTTTGTGTTCATTGATCTGTACGTATCTCTTTACGCCGATATAAATTGAAAAAAGATTGTAAGCGCTACATTTTAGGACTTTCTCACTTTTTTAGAGGTAACTTACAAGTATAATTTTCAAATCATGAGTATGGAAGCAAAATGGAAGTTTTGCGCATTTCAAGCCTAGGAGACGATACGCATTATTGAAATGGGTCTTGAAATACTATATAATTTAAGAAGGTGATTCACACCCGATTATACACATAGGTAGGAGGATACATATGAACGGTATACAAAATACCCCAAAAGGAGTCCCAGTTCCCTATGTTGTGCTAGTTTTATTGATCGGTGTTGTAATAGGTTTAGTCGCTTATTATATTTTTACCAGATTTAAATTGTCAAAGGCCAAAGAAGAGGCCGAAAAAGTCATTGCGGATGCCAATGTAAAAGCTGAAAACATTGTTAAAGAAGCAACGCTGGATGCGAAGACCCAAGCTTATGAGTATAAGCTGCAGGAAGAAAAAGAAGTCAAGAAACAGCGTTTAGAATTAACAAAGTTTGAGACTCAGCTTTCACAGAGAGAGCAGTCCATTGATCGAAGAGATATTGCTTTACAAGGAAGAGAAGATGCTCTTGATCAAAAAACGAAACAATTAGATAAGAAACAAGCAGAACTAGGAAAACTCCAGGACAAGCTTAAGAGTCAGATCAACGAAAAAGTTGCCGAACTCGAAAAGATTGCAGCAATGAGTGCATCTCAGGCAAAGGAGGAACTCTTTAGACAGGTGGAAGTGCAGATGGAAAATGAAGTCACTGCCTACATCAAAGAGCAGGAAGAAGAAGCCAAAACTAAAGCTTCCCTCTACGCCAAGGATATTATTGCCGATGCAATCAATCGTTATTCACAGGAAGAAGTCACGGAAAGAACAGTCAATGTTGTTTCCCTGCCAAGTGAAGAAATGAAAGGCCGAATCATTGGTCGTGAAGGACGTAACATTCGAGCAATCGAAAATGCTACTGGAGCGGAATTGATCATTGACGATACGCCAGAAGTCATTACGGTTTCCTGCTTCAATCCCGTACGAAGAGAAATTGCCAGATTATCTTTGGAAAAGTTGATTAAAGATGGTCGTATTCAGCCAAGTCGTATTGAGGAAGTTGTCGAAAAGACAAAACGTGAAGTTGAAGACATTATGTACAAAGCCGGTGAAGATGCGATCTTCGAACTTGGTCTTTCTAAGATGAAGAAAGAAGAGATCATGATGATCGGTAAACTGAAATATCGTACAAGCTATGGTCAGAATGGTTTACAGCATTCCTTAGAAGTTGCCCATTTCGCAGGTATTATGGCCGCTGAATTAGGTTTAAATCAGCAGCTTGCTAAGCGTGCCGGTCTTCTTCATGATATTGGGAAAGCTATGGACCATGAAATGGAAGGTTCACATGTTGAACTGGGTGCTAAGTTTGCAAAGAAGATGGGTGAAAACCAGGTGGTCATCAATGCCATCGCTTCACACCATGGGGATGTTCCCGCAACATCTGTCATTTCAGTCTTAGTCGCAGCCGCTGATACATTATCAGCTGCCCGTCCAGGTTCACGTAGCGAAACGATCGAAAACTATATTCAGCGTCTTGAAAAGCTTGAAGAAATTGGTAACAGCTTCGAAGGCGTGGATAAAGTCTTTGCGGTTCAGGCTGGTCGTGAAGTACGTGTGATCGTCAATCCAGAAAAGATCGATGACTTAAAAGCACATAAGTTAGCACGTGATGTCAAAGAAAAGATTGAAAATGAATTAACGTATCCAGGACACATTAAAGTCACTGTGATCCGTGAATTACGTGCCAATGAAATTGCAAAGTAAAAAGATAGGGAGACCTATCTTTTTTTAAAGGAGCGATGTTATGAATATTTTATTTATTGGCGATGTCTTTTCTAAAACAGGACGTCGCATGTTACGAGAAGTCATGCCGAAGGTGCAGCAGAAATATCATATTGAACTGACGATCGTCAATGGGGAAAATGCCACACATGGCAAAGGCCTCATTAAAAAACAGTATGATGAGATCTTAGGTTATGGCGTTGATTTCATTACGATGGGCAATCACACATATTCGAAAAAAGAGATCTTTGATTATATTGATGAAGCCGATCATCTGATCGTCCCATACAATCAGCCGAGAGCCCTTCCTGGTGTTGGCTCAAGAGTGATCAGCCGTAATGGCAAGAATATTCGTGTGACGAATTTACTTGGTTTAGCTTTTATGGATCCAAAGGCTGCCAATCCTTTTGAAGTCATGGATGACTTATTAGAAAAGGATAAGAGCGATATTCATATTGTGGATTTTCATGCCGAAGCAACAGCTGAAAAGATCGCCTTAGGTTTTTATTTAGATGGCAGAGTGACCGCTGTCTTAGGTACACATACACATGTTGCGACCAACGATGAACGTTTACTCCCTAAAGGAACAGCTTTCATGTGTGATGTCGGCATGACGGGCCCTTATAATTCCGTCATTGGCTGTGCGGTCGATCCGATCATTGAACGTAACTTAAAGGGTATTATGACACCATTTAGTGTGGCTGAAGATGAAGGTCAGTTACGTGGCGTTGTCTTAGAGATCAATGATGAAACAAACAAATGTGAAAAGATCACGGTGATCAGAATTGATCCTGATCATCCTTTTGAGGAAGACGCCTAGTCTTCCTCTTTTATTATTGTGGTTGTTTTAGATTGAAGCTAAAGTTTTTTCAAAATCATTTTTCATTACAGGACATCACTTATGGTGTATACTTACTCATAAGAAAAGGAGAGTGAAGATATGTCAGAAACAATCAAAGAACGTAAAGACATGGATCCTCAGTTTATGTGGGACCTTTCAAGTTTATATAATAGTGACGAAGAATGGAGTCAGGCTATTGATGCCATCAATGAAGGCATTAAGAAGGTGGCTTCTTATCAGGGTAAGCTGAAGGATGCCAAAACGATTCGTGCTTTTCTTGATGAAGATACAAAATTAGGACGTTTGCTTTCTAATTATTATTGTTACGCATCACTGAGAAACTGTGAAGATACAAGACAGAGCGATGCCCAGGCGATGGAAGCAAAGGCTTATAGCGTTTATACAAAATATGCGCAGGCTGTAAGCTTTTCTCAGCCAGAGATCCTGTCTCTTGATGAAGAGACATTAAAAGCCATCGTGAAAGATCCAGTATTAGAACCATATGCATTCTTTATGCAGCAGTTACTTGATGAAAAGCCTCATGTTTTATCAGGTAAGGAAGAAGCATTACTGGCAGCTTTCACGGAAGTCCTTGGAGCCCCGGGGAAGATCAGTGAAAACTTACAGGATGCCGATATGGTGTTTGACCAGGCGTTAGATGCCAACGGAGAAGCCCATGAAGTGACACAATCTAATTACATTTTATTACAGATGAATGAGGACCGTGTCTTAAGAAAAAATGCTTTTGAAAGCTTCTATAAAGGCTTTAAGGAACATATCAATACTTTTGCGGCAACCTATAATGCCTGTGTCAAGGAAGCTGTTGCGAGTGCACAGGTGCGTCATTATGACTCTTCAAGAGCCATGAGCATGGCCGGCGAACATGTGCCTGTAGAAGTTTATGATGGCTTAGTAGAAACCGTTAGAAAATTCATGCCAGCGATGTATCGTTATGTGCGTTTAAGAAAACAAATCTTAGGCTTAGATGAATTACATTATTATGATGTCTATACACCATTGGTCTCTGGCTCTTCTAAGAAATATACTTATGAAGAAGCCAAACAGATGGTCTTAGACGCGGTCGCACCACTTGGTGAAGAGTATGTTTCAAGAGTCAAACAGGCTTACAAGGATCGCTGGATCGATGTTTATCCAAACGCTGGGAAACGTGGTGGCGCCTTCTCAAGCGGTACATATGATTCTAATCCTTATATCTTGACAAGCTTTACTGGGACTTTAGATAGTGTCAGCACGATTGCTCATGAAATGGGTCATTCGCAGCATACTTGGTTATCTAACCATCATCAGGAACCACAGAATGCCGACTATACATTATTTGTGGCAGAAGTGGCATCAACGGTCAATGAAAACTTATTGATTGAACAGCTGCTTGAAAAGACAACGGAACCTAAAGAACGATTAGCTTTATTAAATCATTATCTAGAAGGTTTCAAAGGCACTGTTTATCG
>ONFH01000014.1 GCA_900317015.1 uncultured Erysipelotrichaceae bacterium
ACACCTGATGTATAGAATGGTGCAGCTACGTTAAAGACGTTGCAGCCAAAGCAGATCCATTCTACAGCTGTCTTTTCTTTAGGCATATTATTTCTTAACTGAATAATACCTAGATCATCTGTTCTATTAATACCGATTGGACGATACTTTCCTTTTTCACTTAAGTCGCCTTTATGACCATATGTGTCATAAGGAGTCCCCTGATAATGATGAGACAGAGCATATTTGACATCTTCGATCGTGATGCGTCTTTCTGGAACAAGTGACCATGGCAGATCATCTGACTCTGGTGTGAAATCTGCATTGTCCCCTGTCCATTTATAAGTGTGAGGATTGAAATACTGCAGGATCATCCAAGCTCTTGGCGTATTATAAATGTGATCTGAATCGGCATGTGAACCAAATGCATAACGAGCATTGAATTTGCCTTTGAATGCTAAATTTAAATGATTATTTTCAATAAATGTCATCAGATCTGTTGAACATAAATGTTCACGCTTATTGCCATAAGCATCTTCTAAATCGAAATCTGCGATCCCCTGCTGGTTTGGCATAACGACATAAGCATCATCTTTGACACGTTTTGCCATCCAATGATGACCACCGATCGTTTCTAGCCACCAGATCTCATTTGTATCACTAAAAGCGATCCCGTTCATTTCATAAGTTCCATACTTTTCCAGTAAGGCCCCTAATCTTTCAACACCCTGACGGGCAGAGTGGATATAAGGTAAAACGAGCACGACGAGGTCTTCTTCGCCAATACCTTCTTTAACTAATGGATCAGCGCCTAAAACTAAAGGATTAGAAGTGATCGTTTCTGTAGCACTCATGGCGACATTTTCTTCATTGACGCCACAGGCTGCCCAAATGCCTCGACCTTCCAGGGCATTAGGAATCGCACTATATTTCATCGGATGATCTGGTAATTCGACTTTGCATCCAGAGATGACTGCCTGATATTCTTTAGGCTGCTGCTCAGGGGTAACGACCGCAAATTTCTTTGGGGCAAACTTCCCAGCACTTGCATCATCATTACGAGCAATGATCGTACTGCCATCATAAGATGCTTTTTTACCGACTAAGATTGTTGTACAAGCCATATTCTTATATACCTTCTTTCTTCTTTTCATGTCGTATTTTAGCATTTTTCGATATTTCATGCAATTCTCATGAATGGTCGCCGATTTGTTTATCTTAGGAACATGTTTCTCTTGTTCATATTTGATTAATATTTAGAATTATATAATATCTATAAGATATATTTATGATTTTTATTAATTTTATGTTAAAATGAAATCAAGGCGGTGATTGTATGGACCTAAAAACTGAATTTGAACGATACGGGTTTGAAAAAGTCTGTGATCATATTTATCAGGACCCGGAAAAGAACTTGCCCATTGTCATGCATTTCGTTGATACGATGTCCCATGGCACCTTCTCAAAATATCGTCAGCTCGCTTGGGATGCAATTGAAGATCCCCATAGCACTTATCATGAATATATTAATCACATCATCAAAGATATCGATCCTGAAATTGCCAAACACATTGCCGCAAACATTGTGGTCAATGCTGGTTTCAACGGTACAAAAGTACGAGATGAATTAAAAAGGACCTATTATTATCCCGTCCCATGGGTGATGCGGATCAAGCATCAGGATCTTTTAACAACGGAAACGTATGTCTCAGATGGTGAAAAATTTGCGATCTATATCTATTGCATAGAGGGCATTGAGACAAATCAGGATCTTGAAGACTTCAAGTGTCTGACGAAAAATCATCCTGATAGTGTTTTCCTATTATTTACAGATGGTCATATTCTGACAGCTAATTTCATGAGCCATGTCATTCGCAGTCGTAATATCCTCTTTGTTTTAACAAGTGATGATCAAGAACGTATTGCTTTTTTAAAACAGTATAAAGCAGCCTTTGGCATCAAATGTGATCATCATCGTGATGAACTGTTTAATCACTATATCGAAGAAGGCGTCTATTTTGTCTGGGTCCGCAGTGATTCTAAAGCCTCCTTTGAATTCTTAAAGCATTATCGTCTACGTAAATCCTTATTCATCATCGATGAAAAATATGACATTGATCTATTAGATGATCCTCATGATGATATTGAAACCTTAATTAAAAACGGACGTGTCGACTTCATGCGTAAGCGCGAATTAGAAACCGAGACGAATGAGTAAGACATATTTTGGGCCTTCCTACGTGAAGGTCTTTTTGTCCTCTTGTATAACTGGATAAGGGTGCTAAAATAAAGGGCGGAGGAATTTTTTATTATGCAATTTAAGAAATCAAAAGTTGTCATCGTAGGCTGTGGCAATGTAGGTTCCACAACAGCCTATACAATTATTAACCAGGGTCTCTGCGAAGAGATCGCCTTGATCGATCTTAATCATGAAAAAGCCGTTGGTGAAGCATTAGATATGCAACATTCCATCTACTTCATGAATCGTAATATCAAGGTGTATGCCGCTGATTATGATACATGCAGTGATGCGGATATCGTCATTATTACAGCAAGTGTGCCAATGGATCCAAAAGCCAACAACCGTTTAGACATGTTAGCAGGAAGTAAAAAAGTCATGAAATCAATCGTCACAAGCGTGATGGATTCTGGTTTCAATGGCATTTTACTTGTCATCTCTAACCCTGTTGATGTTATGACTTATTATGCCTGGAAGCTTTCAGGTTTACCAAAGAATCAGGTCATCGGTTCTGGAACGACCCTTGATACAGCACGTTTAGCCGTTGAGATCTCAAACTTATTCGATCTTGATTCTAAATCTGTCTCTGCCTTTGTCATGGGTGAACATGGAGATAGTGAGATCGTTTCATGGAACTCTGCAACTATTGGCGGTAAATCTTTAAAAGATGTTATGAACGATAATAAAGATCGTGCCCAGGATGAAACATTCGAAGCTTTACGTCAGAAGACAGTCAAAGCAGGCTGGGAGATCTTCCATCGTAAAGGATCTACAACATATGGTATTGCCTCTAGTGCAGCAGCCATCGTTAAATCTATTCTCTTTAATGAAAACAGAATCCTTCCTGTCTCAATTCTTCTTGAAGGGGAATATGGCATTGATCATGTCTTCTTAAGTGTACCAACGATCATTAATGAAACAGGTGCAAAAGAAATCGTTGAAATCAACTTGGATGCTGAAGAAGCCAATGCTTTACAGGCTTCCGCAAAAGTTGTCGCAAGTTATTATGATGCTTTAAATGACTAATATAAAAAA
>ONFH01000156.1 GCA_900317015.1 uncultured Erysipelotrichaceae bacterium
AAATATACTCGAGTTTCATATTCAAAAAGTTGGGGCTTAAAATTTTAAAAATGTATCGATTTTATGACTTCAAGAATTATTCAGGTAGAATAAATAACCAATTGCTCCACCAGTCGTATTTGTAATAATATCAGTAATATCGGAAGAACGATAGATACTGATAAATAACTGAGTGATTTCAATGCCTAAGCTGATCAAGAATGTATATAAGACCGTTCTAAAGAAACTAGCACCACGTTTTCTAACAATTGGCAGTATGAAGCCAAATGGTACCATCATCAGTACATTCAAGAAGATCTGATTAAAATAATCTCCACGTCCTAATTGCACATCTACAAAGGGAACCATATTGAAATATAACACTAAGTCTGGATCCTTAGGCTTAAACATCCCAGGGATGCTGGTGATCACAGGCATGAGCGTAAAGTACATTACAAAGCAGAGGTAAACATACATCACAGTATTGATCAGCAGGATATCTTTACCTTTTGCTTTCCACCTTCTAAAGAAAACGAGAAAGTATATTAAAATGAGGGCGATTACATCTATTAAGTCGTTCATTTTAATACTCCTTTTTATGCTTTGTGAATTCTCATTGAATAAGGTTCAGTGAAAATTCCGAGCCTCTTTATACCAAACTCCCATTTTTTTGTCTACAAACTTGCTTTCCTGCATCCATTTCAATAAGAGAGGGCATGGCTAGAATCGATCCAATCACTATAATTGTTCTATTGCTATGTAAGGATTTGTATTTTTCTAAAGAAGAATATAAAAAAGAAGGTGGGATTACACGGGACCCATCTTCAACATGGAAAGGACGTTAGAAAAATATGACTAAAACTAAAACATCATAAAACGAATTTGATTAGGATAGATAATTTAATAATATGTTTATAAATAGAAGGCAACGTCCAATAACCACTTGTGATTAGTATATCATGAATAAAACGATATGTGAATTTTTTCAACATGTTTCTAAAAATTATTTTAGGAATCTTCTTTGGTTTCTGCTAGAAACATTGATCAGAAATCCAACAATTAAAAAAATAGAGCTATGTTTTCCACAATTATTGCCAACATATTTTTTGCTTAGCATTCTTTTTTAATCGCGTTAACATGTAATTGAATCAAAAGATTCCGTGTAGTGGCACGTGAAGCTGTACTGTGCCTGCGCAGGTAAAATTGCAGGACTTATTAGATATTCGGAAGGATATCGAGCCTCCGCCAGGGAAAATGGTGAGTCTGCATTGGGGACTTAAAATACCAATGACACTTTAGGAATTTGGAAGGATTCCGAGGCTGACAGCCAGCATAAAACCGCTTTTATTCATTCTTGTGAGCGTTAGATTCAATCATATGATCCAACGTCTTTTTTGTAAATGATTAACTGAAAAGTAAATTTCCTTTGCTTCAAAACGCCTATTTGTACTTTGTATGTTTCAGCTAAAGGATTTGGAGACAATAATCCTTACAATCAGGTGAAGACTTTGATTCTCCTCTCATTCTACTAAAATCACTATAACAATAAGTTATAAGTTTATGACAAAGACGCATTTTTATAAATGCGTTTTTTATATTATAGTAAGGAAAAAGGGGAGGAAACATTCAGGAAAGTATTAATGATCAATGGCTCACCAGATGTCAAAGGATGTATCCACACAGCATTTCTAGAAGCCGCAACGATTTTTGAAGAAGCAGGAATCGAAAGTGAAGAAATCATCGTTGGTCCTAAAGATATTCGAGGCTGTATTGGCTGTCGCAAATGCAAGACGACTGGTCGATGCATCTTTGATGATCTTGTCAATGAAACATTACCTAAGCTCAAAGAGGCGCAAGGCGTAATCTTAGGATCACCTGTTTATTATGGTAATCCTAATGGCACACTTTTATCCTTTATACAACGCTTATTCTATAGTTCACCAGATGATCTACATATGAAGGTAGGAGCAAGCGTTGTTTCTTGTCGAAGAGGATGAAACTCTGCAACATTTGAAGCCCTCAATCAATTCTTTGGCATTTCAGGTATGCCGATTGCACCATCTTCCTACTGGAATGATATTCATGGCTATACAAGTGATGATGTCTACGACGATGAAGAGGGAGTAGAAACGATTCATAATCTTGCCTATAATATGATCTATATGATGCAGGCGATTGCGAATACACCAAAACCAGAGATCAAGAAAAAGAAGTTTACGAATTTTATTCGTTAAAAATTGAGAGAGAAAAGAAATGATGTCGAAAGAACGTTTGATTGCTTTTACGGCTGCAATTCTCGCAATCATTATGACGATTCTTGTTACAAGCTGGAAAAGCCAAGCACGATGACGCTTAAGGCTTTCTTTCATTTACGCTGGAATTATTTTGCTTATGCCTTCATAATAGAGTTGTAATGTGGACATTAGTCTTGTTATTTGTGGCTTCCTTTATTCCCTATACAGCATCTCTTGTCGGAGATCACTTTGATAATCATCTAATAGAAGCGATTTATGGCGCTGTTGTCATCATCATGACGATCGTCAATCGCCATCTTCATAAAGTGATTGATGTTCCAAATATAGATCAGCCAGAATGACTTCAAGCAACCAAAGAATATCGTGACATCCTGCTTCCTGATATTGGCATCAAAGTCCTTGGCCTACTGATCACGATCTTCTTATATGCACCAGCGATGCTGATCAGTGTCTTAGTTGCAACCGCCTTTGTCATGATCAAAAGAGTGCTGGCTTAAATCATTTTACGCAGAGATAATAAATTCTCTGCTTTTTATTTCTCTGTTTTTACAACAATATTTGCATTTGTTTTGTGTATTTCGAAAATTCCTGTTATCATTTCTTTCAAAAAGAGAAGGAGAATCATATGTCACAATGGTTACAGTCAGCTGCCAATGCCATGTGGGGAACATGGATGACAGTACTGATTTTAGCAACGGGAATTTTCTTATCGATTCGTTTCCGTTTCTACTATAATTTTAGAAAGATCCCCTTTCATTTTCGTAACACGTTTGGGAAGATGTTTAAAAAAGGTGAAGGAACAGGCACTGTCTCCGGCTTTGCGGCCGCTTGTACGGCGATGGCCAACACGATCGGTGTCGGCAATATTGGTGGGGTTGCCACAGCCTTAGTTTCAGGTGGACCGGGTGCCATCTTCTGGATGTGGTTTTCAGGTTTATTTGGCATGTCGATCAAGGCCTGTGAAATTATCTTAGGGCAGCGTTATCGTGTCAAATATTCTGAATCTATGGATGAATACATGTGCGACCGTTCCTTTGTTATGAAGAATGCCTTAGGATGGAAGAAGGGGGCTATGATCTTAGCTGTTGCCTGCTTCGTCTTTGGTCCTTGGACGTGTTCAGTACAGAGTGAATCTGTTACAAGTTCCTTAAAGGAAGCTTTCCATATTGATCCACGTATCTCTATTGCCATTCTCGGCATTACTTGTCTGATTACGATCTTTGGTGGTCTAAAACGTATTTCTTCCATTATGGAAAAGGTCGTTCCATTTATCTAGTTTTCTTTCGCTTTTTTGCCTTTGAATATCTGCCGGTGCGATGATAGGCTCTTTTCTTTTTCTCGTGTCCCTGCTCCTCAATATACTTTCTGACCGTGTCGATGCTGGCGCCGCCTGTCGTACAGATGAAATAGCTTGAGCTCCAGAAAGCGTCTCCCCAGAGCATG
>ONFH01000060.1 GCA_900317015.1 uncultured Erysipelotrichaceae bacterium
AATAGCAGGAAGTAACTGTGTGACGGCTGGATCACTTAAGACTTTGACGATCCCCGCCCCGCTTAGAGCACAGCCTTTGGCCGCTAAGATCGGTGCGCCACGATAATGATGACTGCCGGCAATCAATAAGTCCACACCATATGTTTTCTTATAGCCATTATAAGCACGTTTCTTTAGTGTGGCTTTGGCATCTTCGACTTCATAAAGCTTATAAAGACCGGCTTCTTCAAAGGGATTATCAATGGCTAATTCTTCGACATAAACATGTCCAGTCACCATTAGGCTTTCAGGATCAAGATAGCCTGCTTTTAAAGCTGTTAGACAGATCGTCGATGTCGCAAATAAAACACTCGCATAAGGATGCGCACTATTGCAGGATAATCCAGTAGGAATATCAATGGCGATCACATCATTACAGTAATAACGATTGATGAGATCAATAACAGATTTATAAAGACCTCTAGGAGCACTATTTAAGCCGAAACCAAAGAAGGCATCCGCAATGACATCATAGTCATTGATGCGTTCCGTTAAATGACTCAATACATCATCATCAACTAAGATCATCTGTAAGTCTTCCTCTTCACAGCGATTGAAGTAGAACTGATTACCTGGCGAGAATCGTTCAGGATCACCAATATAGAAAATATCGACATCAATATGTTTTTCATGAAGCTTTAAGGCTAAGGAAAGACCATCCGCTCCATTATTACCAGGACCGACCATAATGGCAACGTGGGAATAGTCGACAAAATGAGGAAGTAAGCAGTCACTGGCTTTATCAATTAATTGTTCAATGGTATAGCCATGATCAAGGAGATATTGATCAAAGGCTTTTAATTCTTTTTGTGAACCAACATACATTTGCATCTTCACCTCTTATTTCACATTATATCATAAATGAAAACGTTTAAAAGGTGTACGCATCTGCGTACACCTTATTTGAATGCGCCTAGTAATTTGATCTGTTTCGATACTCTTGTGATATCCCAGGTCTTCCTTGAATTATTACGGCTGTTTGGATCATTGATCAACAGCTTTCCATTCTTGTCTAAGCCTCTGATGACAATATAATGTCCAGACTTTGTAAAGTCTCCCTTTTTGACATTGGCAATTAAGATATAGCCATGCTTTAAGTAATCCTTGATCGTGGCTGGAGAATTACGGATATCCATTTCATGAAGACCTAATGTCTTTGCAGCATGATAGAGATAGATCCAGCTTGTCCCCTGGCCATCTTTATAATAGCCATTCTTATAAGACCATTGCGCCATCTTGTATGGATTCTGATCAGACTTACCGGTAATACCAGCATAGACCATGCTCATACATGTTGGACCACAGGTTCTTGTCGCAAAGAAGCCACCGGCATATTTACGATAGCCCCAGCGCTTATCCCACTGGATAAATAATGGAACAGTCCCTTTCTTGACCTCTCCTTTAATAGAGATCGGCTGACTATTATATTTAATCGCATCTTTTTTATAATCGATCACAAACTGCATCGTTTCGGGATATTTCTGTGCAAAGTCGATCAATTCAGCTGGATAATTTTCAGCCTTGAGATCTTCTATAGTATATGTCTTTTTCGTAATCGTCGTCTTTTTTGAGATTTCCTGAGGAACCGTCTTCTTGGCTTGCACCTTCTTGACATCAAAAGGTCTAAAGATGGCTAAAATGACGAGGCAAAAACAAATCACGACATAAGAGAAAAGCATTAAGAGTCGATTCAGTTTGACACCGCTTCTAATCAAGCGTTTTATGAATTTAATCGTGATCACCTCATTTCTCATCTTTCCCATTATATACCAAAAGAAGAAAAAAGGCTCGCATTTTGCGAACCTTAATTAACTATAGACATAAATCGGTGTATTGCCTGTTCCAATGATCTTCTTATTCTTTAGTTCAGCAACATAATAGATCGCATGTTCATCAAGTTTGTAATAGATATTGAGCTGAGAGACATTAGATAATTTGATCTCTTTCTCTTTCAAGTCTTCCTTGACAAGTCTTTCTATCTCATCGCTTGTGATATTCTGAAAAGCGTATTGAATTTCAACATTTGTTTTCATGTGGAACGCACCTCCCTCTCTATAGTTATTATATCGCTATCGATATGAAATCTAAAGAAATATTAGCTTTTGTTTGAAAAAACAAGAAGATCAAGATGAATATTCTTCTTTTCTCTAACTTTTGACATAGATTTTCTTAGACCCTGACCATGAGGATTTGACTGAGCCATTGATTCCACGGACACGGATATAATAATACTTCTTACGTTTGAGGTTTTTGATCGTCTTCTTTGTCGATGTCGTATTCACGCTCTTCCACTTAGAAGAGCCTTTCAAACGATAAGAGACTTGATACGTCTTATTATAGCTGCCTTTATGATAAGACACATAGATCTTACGAGAACGGACATAATAAGCTTTCTTGATCGTTGGTGTGCCGATCTTCAACTTACTTAATGTGACTGTTCTTGTCGCACCACAGATCTCACATGTCTGTAAGGCCTGACCCGTACTTGTTAAAGTGGCTTTCTTGATCGTCTTGCCAAGATTATACACATGAACCTCTGGTGCACTTAACACTTCACTGCTTGTATAATTTGATGTAGCGAGCTTTAAGTCACTTGTTTTATAACAAGCTAATGTATCATTATCATAAGCATACGTGACATTCGTTAAGCTATTATTGATCGTCACCGGAATCGTATAGCTTGTCGTGACATTAGAACTGTTGGCGACCATGAATAAGTAGTTCTCCGAGACATTGGCATCATCCGTATCACAGTTTGTCACATCGACAACATAGTTATTGCCATTATAATGGACGATGTTCCACATATGCGCATAGGCATCATCACTACCGGCTTTGACCTGTCCGGAAACCATTTCACTATACGTATTGGATGTCCACTTTGTTAAATTACATAAATACTGGAACGCTTTTGCATACCCTTCACAGACCACTTTTGTATTGGCATCACCATCAAAGACATTGATGAGTTCCCATTGTGCGATCTGACTCTTTTTATAATGAGTCATCGCATCATTATCATAGGCAGTGATCTGAGAAATGATATTTTTATAGTACATGATCTTATTATAATCAGATAAGCCTGAAGCAGCCGACACGATGCGTTTGGCATTGTCTTTTGCTAAAGAGAAAAGCGTGCGTCCGGTATTTGAGACTTTATAGTTAGACCCATATTCTCTGCCAACGGCCATCTTGATCTGAATGGAACCGCTCTTTGTATAATAACGAATAGAATTAGCGGTCACATAACATTGTAAACGATAATTGCTGGCATTTGACAATGTCCATCTTTGATCATAATAATCATACCAGTACATCTCAGGAATTGAATAATAGAGTTTTTCCATAACGGCTGAAATATCGATCTTCAAATATTTTAAGAGTTTTGTTTCAACAGTCGTTGGTACATAGCCATTTTTCGTGAGCTTACTGACCCCTAACTGTTTTTTCGTGACCGTCTTGTTCATGCCAAAGACACTCATTGGCACATTGATCAATGTTGAACTCGTACTGCCATGATCAATGGCATTCACTTTCTTCACTAAGTACTTATATAACTTCTCATTATTGGTCCCTAGTGACTGTACGCCTTTTCTTGTTTTCTTTGTCGCCTTGATCACGCTTGTGGCTTTGACCACGCCACCCTGAGCATGGACTGGCACCTGCACGACGGAGATGCCCATCATCAAGGTACATAATACTGCTGCGAATCTTTTCATATGAAAATACCTCCGTGGCTATACTAACACATAAACCTTAAAATTAAAATAAGATACCTGCGTGAGGTATCTTACTGAGTAATACGAAAACCATTTTGTTCAAGGGCATATAAGGCCTTTGTGAAATGTTCTTCTTTTAATAAAATATAATCTAATTCACCATCGCTTTCCACAACGATCGGAATCCCTGCTTCATCTAAAAGCATACACACTTTACCAAGTCCCCCGGCATTACATGTATATAAGGAATCTTCCAAGGTAAAGCATTTCCATCCATCCTCTCTTACTAAACAAGAATCCGGTACATTGTCTAAAGGACAGACTAACGTGGCCGTTTCCTTTCCCATAATTAAGAATGTATGTGGCTGATCAATGGGTGCATCATGGGGATCTTGTAGGGTACAGATGCTCATGAGCTCAGGGACTAATGAAATATCCATAAGGGACCTCCTTATATAATACCTGTTAATAACTCTTGTAGTTCGCTCTTATTATCCGTGGCATCAAAAGCTGTTTCACGGCTGATATAATGACGCTTTAATAACTTCATTAATGAACCATTAAGAGTCTGCATACCAAATTCCTTCCCTGTCTGTAACATGGACGTGATCTGGTATGTCTTATTTTCACGGATCATATTGGAAATAGCATCCGTGACGACCATGATCTCACTGGCTGCAATACGTCCAGAACCATCCGCTCTAGGAAGTAGTGTCTGAGTCACAACGGCATTTAAGACATCGGCTAGCTGGGCTCTGATCTGTTCCTGCTGGTGTGATGGGAAGACATCGACGATACGGTCGATCGTTTTCGCAGCCCCGATCGTATGTAATGTTGAGAAGACTAAGTGACCTGTTTCAGCTAAGGTAATCGTTGCCTGAATGGTCTCAAAGTCACGCATTTCGCCGACCAGAACGACATCTGGGTCCTCACGTAAGGCACTACGTAAGGCCGTTGAGAAATGATCGACATCATGTTCGATCTCACGCTGATGGATCAGCGCCTGATCTGGTCGATATAAATATTCGACTGGATCTTCGATCGTTAAAATATGACAAGGACGGGTATGATTGATCTCATCGATCATCGCCGCTAAAGTCGTTGATTTACCAGAACCCGTAGGCCCAGTTAATAAGACTAAGCCATGAGGGGCTTGTGTAAAGCTCTTTAAGACGGGTGGTAAATTCAATTGTTCAAGTGTTTTGATATTTTCATTGATGACACGGCAGGCTGCACTTAAGTAGCCCTGGTTACGATAGACGTTGACACGGTAACGTAAGCCATTTTCGACGTAAACGAAGTCTAAGTCTCGTTTTTCCTTTAAAGGCTGTTTGTTTTCATTGGCCATGAGAATCTCTAACATTTCTTTCGTTTCTTCAGCTGTATATTGTTTTCTAGGGAATGGCATTAACTGCCCATCTAAACGGATTAAGACTCGTCCTGTCTCATCGATATGGACATCGGAATAATTGGCAAAACGAGATTGCTCTAATAATAAATCTAAGCTGTTCATAGGTCATTACTCCTCATAGAATGAAATACGACGGAGTTCATCGATCGTAGTCGTACCCTCGGCCACTAAGTCCTGAGTGGCTTCAAATAAGGTCTCGTAGCCTTGGGTCTTCTTTGCATAGGCCTTGATATCATCAAGAGGTGCCCGATTAGAGATCATACGTTTTAAATGACGATCGATCGTCACGATTTCATGGATCGCAACACGTCCCATATAACCTGTATAGTTACACATACCACAACCTACGGCTTTAGGGACTAAGTCGATTTTTTTGGTAAGCATCGCTTCATCCTGCACTGTTGGTTTCACTAACTTACCACAGTATGGACATACTTTACGAACAAGTCGCTGTGCGACCACCCCAACTAAAGAAGAAGCAACCATGTAAGGTTCAACGCCCATATCTTCAAGTCTAACGATCGTCGATAAGGAATCGTTAGTATGGAGTGTACTAACAACTAAGTGACCGGTAATAGCGGAACGAACAGAGATATTGGCTGTTTCATTATCACGTGTTTCACCGACCATGATAATATCTGGGTCCTGTCGTAAGATCGCTCTTAGACCTTGTTCAAAAGTCATCCCTGCCTGAACATTGACCTGCACCTGATTGACACGATCTAACTGCTCTTCGACTGGATCTTCAATCGTTGTAATATTGACTTGTTTCTTTGCTAAAGACTTGATGATCATATAAAGCGTCGTCGTCTTACCGGAGCCAGTTGGCCCAGTGACATAGATGATACCGTTAGGCATCTCCATCATATGTTTCATCTTTTCATAGTTCACTTCGGTCATCCCGAACGTATCGGAATGATCGATCTCGGCATTTGTATTTAAGTAACGAAGAACGACTTTTTCGCCATGGATTGTTGGAATCGTCGACACACGAAGGTTGATCTCCTGATTATTGACAGTCGTAACGATATGACCATCCTGTGGTAAACGACGGTCAGAAATATCCATGCCGGCCATGATCTTAATACGGACGACGAGTGGTGGATGGATCGATGCTTTTAAACGCATCGTATCAACTAAGACACCATCGATACGCATACGCACTGTCGTTTCATCTTTAAATGGTTCAATATGAATATCTGATACTTTATCTCGATAGCCTCGAATCAGTAAACTGTTGATCAGTTTAACAACTGGTGTATCATCTTCATCGGCATCAAAGAGATCTTCATCCTGTAATTCATACATATCCGCATTATTATTGATATCTTCCGCGGCATTACGTGAGTTGATCTCTGAGTAGTTATAATCAATAGCATTGATAATATCCTGCTTTAAGGCAATGTTAATGGTCAAGTGTTTATTCGTGACCATGTGGATATCTTCAATTCCGTAATAGTTCAATGGATCACTTGTCGCAACCGTTAAGTCCGTGCCATCTTCACTCATCTTGATGGCGATCATATTATACTTACGTGCTAATTCTTCTGGAATCTCTGCCACGGCATCGACATTGATCTCTGTTGTCTCTAACGAGATCAATGGATATCCTAACTTCTGTGAGAGGACAGAGGCAATCTGGGCTTCACTGACAAACCCTAAGTCAACTAAGTGTTCCCCAATTTTCTTGGAACGGTCCTGCTTCTGTGCATCGAGGGCCTGTTTTAACTGATCTTCGGTAATGTAGCCTTCTTCGACTAACATATCACCAATACGTAAATTCTTCATGTTGCGCTCCTTTAAATGCCCATATAATAAAGTTTATATTTCTTTGGATTATGCTTTGGATCATCGATGGCAAGCGTATAGGACTCCTCACCTGTCGCATCTGACTTTTTAATATGATTCTTCAAGTTCATCTTTAATAGCTCCACCGTATTTCTCTGGGAGTAGGAAAGATGATATTTTGTTAAATTGATCTTAAAATCAATTCTTGATTGATTACGAATATAAGCCACATAAGTGATCGTGAGAGAACGATGTTTATACCAGTCTTTCCCTTTTACGATCTTACGATCCTTATACAATTTATTTCCCTTGACATAAAGACAATGCCAGTCCCCTTTTCCTGGTTTCTTGGTACTTAAGACCACATCTGTCGATGTGACCAATTCCCCACGTATGACATTATAAAGTTCATCACAGTCATTCATCATAGAACGATTACTAAACGTTTTCTTAGGGACCATTTTATAGATCCGATACCCGGCGATCATTAAACTTGAGATCATAATGATCACCACTAAAAACGTCATATAACGTTCCTGTTGTCTCTTACGGACGAACTCTTCATAGAGATCTTCACTATTCATAGGCTATTTCTTGACCATATAAACATCAAAGCCCACGGTATAGGACTGATCAGAAGAGGAAGATGAGTTCTCACTGCTAGTTGTTGTCGTAGATGATGAATCAGATGATGAAGCTGAACCTTCGCTAAAGCTATTAACGATGACATGCTTCATATCTTTATTCACTGATGTTAAGAAAGACTTCGTATCATCAAGACTTCCTGTATAGGTGATCGTAATGCTTTTGCTTACGACACGGCTCTCGCCACTTGTATCACTAGAGGATGAAGACGTACTCGTACTCGTACTTGATGAACTAGAGGAACTAGAACTTGTAGAATTAGAATCACTGATCGTCAATGACTGAGGGGATAAGTTATAATCCTCCATCTTCTGAGAAAATAAACGTGATAACTGATCATTACTTTTTTCTGTATAGTATTTTTTTGTCAGCTGATTATAGCTTTTCGTCTGGGAAGCTAACTGACTTGGCGCTTCCTGATAAAGCTTTAATTCACTTTTTAACTGCGCTAATGTGGTCGTCTTATTCGAAAGTTCACTAGACTTTTTACGATAGGATTCTAAGGAAGGACGAATACAGATAAACCAGCTTCCCATGATCAGTAAAAAGATCAATAAGATAAAAAGCAGTTTCTTCTCTCTTTGTGTCAATGAATTGAACATTTCTTTCATGAGCTGTCCCTCCTTTCTATTTCTTTAAAGCAAACGTCACTGTAAATGTATACACAGTGGTCGTTGTCGTCGATGTACTTGGATCAGTTGTACTTGAATCTGTCGTCGACGTATCTGTAGACGTATCAGCACTCACTCCTGTTGAAGCCGTTGACGATGAGCTACTCGTGCTGCTTGACGACGTACTTGGTGTACTTGTCTTTTTCTTAGATGAAGACGTGCTCTTCTTCTTGCTTGAAGACGTTGAGCTTGTCTTTGTCGCAGCCTTCTTAGAAGAACTTGACGTACTTGGCGTTGCCGTCGTACTGCTTGTAGAAGTTGTCTTTTCCCCATTACGAGAGGTTGCATTACTTTCTGTTTCGACAACACCCGTTGTTTCATCATTGCTGCTGTCAGTCGAATCTGTCGATTCTGTATCCGTATCTGTAGAAGACGACGACGTGTCATCACCAGGGGCATTGGTCGTTCCCGTAGATTCTGATGTACTTGCGGTATAGCCGGTATAAACGATATTCGAATAAGAATTTGTTGTCTCTCTTAGTTCCTGGACGTAGTCTTCAATATCATCAGGTGTTTCGGCACTTCCCGAAATCGTGATCGTATCGCCGGTGCTACTTGCGGTTGTCGAAGAACTTGATGAGGTGGAAGAACTTGACGAAGTTGATGCATTCGTTCCAGCGCCATTTTTGGAATAAGATAAACTTGTATACGTAATATCATAATCAGAGGCGATCTTATCGAGCTTTGTTAAAGTACTGCCAGATAACTTGATCTGATTTTTTAACTGCGTACTGATCTGACTCATGGCGCTGACTCTTTGTGTCATCGTCTTCAGTTCATTGTAGGAATCCTTATCCGCTGCGGCAATCGCATCCTGTGTTGTTTTGATTTGGGAATTCTGATCTTCGATCTTGGTGTCTAAGAAATGATTCATAACCGCAAGAGAGATTGTTGTCACAGCGGTAATTGCGACAATGACGATTGGTGCGGCATACATTCTTACCTTATCATAACGATGAGGATCTTTCAGAGAGTCTTCATAGGCCTTTAAAATATCAATTTGTTTATTTTTTATATTTGCCATAATTCTACTCCCCAATCAAAAAACCAAGTGTATATAAGTGATTATTTAACCCAATAATTTCATCATTATCTGAATACACCCCTTTAGGTGTTGGCAACAATTTTGCTTCTAGACCAATGACGGTCTGAATACGTTCAAAGATCTCTTCCCCTTGTTCACGACTCACCCCGGTAAAGTAAACGACATCGAATGGAGCGTTGTTCTGGGCGTTGTTCGCAAACTGCTGTAACTGTGAGATGGCACGTGTCACATCCGTACTAAAGGCATTTAAGTCATCTGGATCTGAGAACATTCTTGAACGTGTCGTTAACATATAATTCCCTTTTGAGAATACAGAGGAAGCAATATTTGTACCATCAATATTGACAATGGCAAAGGATGCATCGATCAATCCTGGAATGAATTCCTTTAAACGAATCAAAACATCCGTCGAGAAATCAATAAAGTTTAAGTCGATCCCGCAGTCATCAAATAAATTCAAATAGGTTTCAATAAACCCTTTTTCAATCGCAACCCCTAAGATCTGAGAAGACCCTTTGACTTCTTCATTTTCTCCTAAGTAGGCATAATCATAGATCAATGTATCATCACCATCATAAAGTCCCTCAAAGGTGCCTTTTAAATGTTCGATGATCTGTTTATGTTTTAACTTAGGAATGACCATCTGTCTGGTTAAGATCTTGTTGGAATCGAGGATCAACGTTGCATCTTCGATCTCATACTGTTCTTTAAACTGAGACAGAACTTCCTTAATAGAGGTGTCATCAAAGATGACCCCATTGACCATGGCGTCATCATTAATAGGACGCTGGTCATAAAAGTCGACTCTGACGCCATCTCTTTTACGTTCTCCAGAGAGGATCTCCACCCCTGTATTTCTAATAAAAATAACATTAGACATATTGTGTATCCCCCTATCCGCCAATACTGCTGTATAAAGAATATAATGGCGTCATAACTGATAAAATAACGGTTCCAATTAAGAACCCAAGTAAAATGATCATGGCTGGCTGAATGATCGTAATCAACTGATCTGTGGCAATCTCTGCTTCGAAATCAAAGTCATCGGCAATGTTATTTAACATCGTATCGAGACGACCAGCCTGTTCCCCAATATAAATAGATGATGCGAGTTTTGGATCAAAGCCATCGACCTTATCCATGGCAGCGGATAAGTTTACCCCAGCTCGAACATCCGCAATGACTTGATCAAACTGACCATCAATGTATGTGTTATTAACAGTCTTACGGGCTAATCGTAAACACTGTAACATGGATACACCAGCGGAATACAAGGAAGCTAAGCTTCTTGCAAAACGTGCTGTATAAATGATTCTTGTTAAATGTCC
>ONFH01000061.1 GCA_900317015.1 uncultured Erysipelotrichaceae bacterium
ACATCTTCAACGGGCATTCCGCCAACTGAATAAACGATGATCTCATCATCACTTGTACGGCCTGGCACTTTTCCTTCAATAATATCTGTGATTTCTAAGATGTCTTCTCTACGTTTCTTACCTTCATGGATCAGATCAGTAAACTTTGAACCGATGATGGCGATCTTTGGGTATGTTGGGTAAGGATATTCCTCTTCCCATGCTTCATAAAGCATGCCATTATCGACAACGCATTTGGCATTCACAAGCATCTCATCATCGAAGCGTCCTGCGGAAGGCATGGAGATGAAAGCGCCTGGTTTGACCCATTCCTTAGCGACATAAGGATAAGTGTAGACGATCTCTGGATCATCACCACACTGGGCGACGGTCGTAAAGGAAATGATATCGGCATCTCGAACGACCTCTTCCTCTGTGTCACACACTTTGATCTCATCAAACTGTGGATATTCTTTCTTAACGAATGCAATAAAGCTATCGATCGACTTGCGACCTCTGCCTTTAATATGTAATTTATGCAGCTTTGGACAAGTGACCGCGAAGGCGGCTAAAGATGTCTTGCCCATAACGCCAGGACCAATGATGGCCACTGTTTCAGAGTCCTTTCTTGCTAAATACTTCGCACCAACACCAGGAACACCACCTGTACGGTAAGCTGATAATAAGTTAGCGGACATAAAAGCTAATGGGGCACCGGTATCCTTATCTGATAAGGTCATCATCAGAATGGAACGAGGCAGACCTTTCTTTTTATTTTCGATATTAGAGCCATACCATTTCACTCCGGCCA
The DNA here is from genome assembly GCA_900317015.1 of uncultured Erysipelotrichaceae bacterium. Lineage (GTDB taxonomy): Bacteria > Bacillota_I > Bacilli_A > Erysipelotrichales > Coprobacillaceae > Intestinibaculum. Next base: position 791 of record ONFH01000061.1, read on the forward strand.
TCTGATAACTGCCCCCTAAGTATGCGGGCATCGCCATAAAGCGACGGTCCTGAGTATTCTTTGGCATGCCAGGAAATTTTGGATCATCAGGGAACATGATCATGCATCCATGTGAGTTCCCATTTTCACCGCCCATGCGGTAATCACCTTTCTTAAGTAGAATTAACATTTCTTCCATTGACTCGACACAGGCGGCCATGTCTTTGACACCAGCCTTGATCATGTCAGGTTCACTTAAATATATAAAATCAATCTTTGTATCCATGAACGATTCCCCCTTTGTTTTGATGAGTCTAGCTTAAACCCTGGTACCGTACTAGGGTCAATATTATTTTATCATTTTAATAATTTATTATTTACTTATATGATTTTCTTATATTATTTGTCTTCTATTTACAAATTTAAGATAATAAAAACGGTATTTCGTAAATCATACCGTTTCATCCTTTCTCATCATGATAAGAGAGTTCAATTTTATTGGCCAAAATAAAAAGCATAAGCGCATTGCTTATGCTCATTATTTGTGATTATCTTCCTCCGTACTGTCTTAAGTTATCGAAGTAAAGATCCATAGCTTCTCTGAACTTCTTCCAAAGTTCATTTTCTTTACGATGACCAGCAGAACCGATCTCACGCCATTGTGCCTGCAGATCTTTCATACGGTTCGTATTGTCTCTTGAGAAATCAAGACCATGAGCAATACGTTCTGCTTCATCGACAAGTTTCTTCTTGGCTTCGGCATTTGTGCTATGAACAGAATCTAGTTCATCAAAATATTTCTGACGGGCCTGATAGAACTTCTGACGTTCACCATTGAATGCTTCCCATAAAGCATCATTGTCCTGACCGGCAAAGCCAGCTTCACGCCACTTGTCCATTAAGCCTTTCATTTCTTCACTTGTCTTCTTCCATTCTGTGCTATCAGAAATGGCTTTTGCCTGTTCGATCAAAGCTTCCTTCTTTTCTTTGGCAGCGCCATAGATTGGCTGTAATGTTTCCCAATGTTCTTTCTTACGATCATAGAATGTCTTGTTGGCTTCATGGAACTGAGTCCATAAACGTTCATCTTCTTCATGACCGCATGAACCCACTTTCTTCCATTCATCCATCAATTCTTTGAAGACTTTAGTCGTTTTACGCCATTCTTCAGAGTTTTCTAATTCCTGAGCTTTCTTGATCAATTCTTCTTTAGCAGCCTTGTTCTTTTCACGGTCGGCATGTAAAGCATCATAGAAATGTGACTGAGCAGCCTGAAATTCTTCCCAGTACTTATGTTCAAAATGCGTGCGGAAGTATGGAAGCTGTTTCCATTCATTCATTAATTCTTTATATTTGCCCATACCAACAGACCAGTTTGTTTCATCCTGAGTTTCCTGAGCTTCTTTGATGATTCTCTTCTTGGCATCGATCGTCTGCTTTAACTTATCAAAGTCGTCTTCTTCGATGTCGCCGCCTTCATAAGCTGCACGTTTCCAGTAGCAGACATAGTATTCGCCATCTTCTACAAGGGCGATCCATGTCCCATGACCATCCTGATCACTTTCTGGAGCGATTGGCTGGTTCATGTCATCACGTGCGCCATAAAGAACTTCGACCTTTTCTAGGCCTGTGAGTTCATCTGTTGTCTTTGTTACTTTTGCTTCTTTGTCATTAAATGTTTTTATTTCGTTTACTTTTCTCATATCGTATTCCCTTCATTTCAAAAAGATACACTTCTTATTTTATATCAAATATTAAGCGCTCTCAATAAGTATTTGATAAATTTGTTTCTTTTTAGAGTTTTCTTTCGTTTTCCTTTCGTTTATTGTTCTTCTTCATCCTCTTGAGCAAGGAACAAGGCTGCCTTGACGGCCTTTCTCCACCCTTTCAATTTACGCGCACGATAAGCATCATCTTTCTCAACGTTAAAGGTACGCTCTAATGCCCAGCTCTCCTTGATGGCATCTAGACTTTCATAAAAGCCAACCGCCAGACCGGCTAGATAATTGGCTCCCATCGCCGTCGTTTCCACACATGTTGGACGACTGACGGGCACATTGGAAATATTTGACTGGAACTGCATCAAGAAGTTGTTACGACAGGCACCACCATCGACCTTTAAATTCGTGACTTTCATGCCAGCATCCTTTTCCATTGCATCAAAGACATCATTGGCCTGATAAGCAATGGATTCTAGTGTCGCACGAATCATATGACACTTGCTTGTTCCTCTTGTGAGACCAGTCATAATGCCTCTGGCATAAGGATTCCAGTAAGGCGCTCCAAGTCCTGTGAAAGCGGGAACGACATAACAGCCATTCGTCGAATCCACTTTTGTCGCAAAATATTCCGAATCTGGCGAACTGTCGATCAGTTTCACTTCATCTCTTAGCCACTGCATTGCAGCCCCAGCGACATAAACAGAGCCTTCAAGGGCATAAGTGACTTTGCCATCTAAGCCCCAGGCAATCGTTGTCAAAAGGCCATTTTTTGAATGGATCGGCTGACTGCCGGTATTCATTAACATAAAGCATCCAGTACCATAAGTATTCTTGACATCTCCTGCTTCAAAACATGCTTGTCCAAAAAGAGCGGACTGCTGATCACCAGCGATGCCGGCAATCTTAATAGCACCTTCAAATAAGGCCGGATCCGTCTCACCATAGACATAGCTAGATTCTTTGACTTCAGGAAGCATGTTCGCTGGAATCTTTAAGAGATCAAGAATCTCCTCATCCCACTTTAAAGTATGAATATTAAATAACATCGTACGTGATGCATTTGTATAATCTGTGACATGGATCTTACCGCCGCTTAATTTATAGATCAGCCATGTATCGATCGTACCAAAAGACAGTTCTCCTTTTTCTGCTTTTTCTCGTGCCGTTGGCACATGATCTAAGATCCAGCGGATCTTCGTTCCTGAGAAATAAGGATCTACGACTAATCCTGTTTTCTCTTTGATCATTTCTACGACAGATGGATCTTTTTTGAGTTCTTCACAAAAATCAGACGTACGACGACACTGCCATACGATGGCATGGTAGATTGGTTCGCCGGTCTTATTGTCCCAGACCACGGTCGTTTCACGCTGATTGGTAATGCCGATGGCGGCAATATCAGAAGCCTTGGCCTCTACCTGATTCATGGCTTCACGGCAGACCAAAAGCTGAGTCGTCCAAATTTCATTGGCGTCATGTTCAACGTACCCCGGTTTAGGAAAGTATTGTGTGAATTCTTTTTGTGCAAGGGCACAGACTTCTCCCTGCTTATTAAATAATATGCATCGGCTGCTTGTCGTACCGGCATCCAACGCCATAATATATTGACTCATGAAAAACCTCACTTTCCCTACTATTATAAAGTATTTTCAAAGCGTTTCCAACTATTTTGTAAATGCTTTCATTTTAATTTTGACCATATAATATTTTATTATTTTGGTC
>ONFH01000029.1 GCA_900317015.1 uncultured Erysipelotrichaceae bacterium
AAATCTTTAACGATTATCCTGAAACAGCTGAAGCTTTAGATCAACGAAATCTTTATATTAATTCCGATATCATCTTAGAAATTGTTGATCACAGTGTGATCGAAGAATATGGGATCACTCATATTCCTGATCCTGGTGTGATTGGTGACTACCTTGATGATCTTTGTAGTGAAGAAAGAGATTATACTTTCAAAGATATCATTGATATCACAAAAAGTATCAACGGTATTAAAGAACACTATGAAGAGCGTAACCTTGATGAATTATTTGGTAAGGCGATTGGTCTTTATAGCATGGATGAGTTATATGATATCTTAAAGTTTCTAAATGGCTTAGAGCATACTCCTCAAGATTCATTAGACTTACTTGATCAGGTGAAGATGATTGCTAAAGACTATAGCTTTGAAAATAAAGCTGAATTATTAACATCGGCCTTCAATATAGCCATCAAAGATAATCCAGATCAAGCAGATGAACTAAAGAAAATAATGAATAAAACTGTAAAACGTTAATTGTTTTGAATGTTCATAATCCATTCACAAAACATCAGTATATTAACCTTGTCATCAGGAGATGACATAAAGACAAGACATATAAATTTCCCTTCCCTAACAAAAACAAAACATAATACGTAGAAAATATGGATTCCCCTTCCATATTTTTTTCTATAATGAAATCAAGGTTAAAGAGTACTTGATTTAATTAGGAAATTCCAAAAGAGAAGTTTTATAATAGTTAGGTCAGGTATTCAGTAACCTGGCCTTTTTTGTAATTGCAATACAGGTCTGGTCTGGTAAGTTAAGTGCAAATGCATTTTCATGTCGCTTTATGTGAGTCAATAAATAAAATTTGATAAGAAAAGTCAAGCTCTAGGGTTTAGAAATTTCCGATTTTTTGAATCCTTGAGCTTTTTTGAATTTTGCTGTACGCAAAAGGAGAGAGAATACAGTCCTCTCTTAATATATAAATAATATTTTTTAAATATATTCTTTATAATTAATGTTTTGAAATCATAATCACTAAACCGTATCGATTGGGAAACCATACAAATTGAGCTTCCTTTTTTAGCTGATTGTCCTATAATAGGAACTGTAATAGATCCCCATATTACCGGTTATCATATGGAGAGCTATTCAGAAGTATCGAATATATGACGCGAATCAACTTGTTCGATGCGGCCGTTTTTGCAGCCTTGGAGACACGAATATGATCTAAGCGCTGCATTTTTTCATTTCCATGAAGTATCTTATAACGAATTCTATATATCTTGTTCTTCTCTTTGCAGTAATTGGCAATTTCGCAGCTGCCGTTGTGAATAAGTATTTGACCTATAGCCAGAAACAGTATTGTTCGCAGATGTTTGTTCCCGTTCTTCTTGATTGCTCGTCCTGATCCGTCGTCGCTCCCGGACTGGTTCACATTTGGATTTAATCCCGTGTAGGCAATAACCGCCTTGCGGTTTCTGAAACGTCTGTAATCGCCTAATTCTGCGATTATTCGGGCACCAAGGTTAGCACCTATGCCTCTAATTGATGTGATGATTGTGAATTCAGGCAGATCCTTAGCCGCCTCCACAAGCTCTTCCAGGTCGTCTTCACAGAGCTCTATTTCATCCTGAAGTCTTTCTGCTGCCTTTGTAATGCTCTTTGCCATCTGTTCGTTAGGTCTGACACTAGAAACACAGCTGCTGGCAAATTCATAGATCCTATGCACCTTTTTGCAGATCATATCTTCACTGTGGGCATGTTTTGCACCATTCATTGCCTTGATAACAGCGTTGTCCACAACTGACTCCTTGTGCTTGGTCATAAGTTCAGGAGTTGGGAACATCCTTATTGCGACTATAATAATCTCCGAACATATGTCAAGGCCTTTTACACCCGCTAATCCAGGCCATGCGGATGCCACCTTTGTCTTGTAGGCATTTTCACGTTTTACTTTAATCTGCACTTCTGATTCATAGTCTCTGTTCATCTGCTTTAGGTCATTGTAAATCTGTTCAGAAACATAGTATTTCTGAAGCTTCTTGCTGTTATAGTATACTTCTGAAATATAGCCGCAGTCCTGCTTGTCCGTTTTGTTGCCGTTGAGGTCCGTCTTGGCGTAGCTGTGCGAAACCTTTGGATTCACCTCATAGTTAGTGATCTCATTGTCCACAAGATATCTTCTTAATGGCCAGTGATAGACACCTGTGGCCTCGTAGATCACGCCTATGTCCTTGCAGCCTGTCTTCTTTGCTAGCTTGTCATAGTCCTTCTTGAACTTGCTGAAATCGCTCTTGTTGAATTTCACCTTTTTTGGCTTTCCAGCTGGCTTCTCCTTGTCAATGAACATCTGATAGTACATTGATCCATTGGAGATGTCACAGCTGATAACCGGTCCTGTTCTCATTATTGATCAAACTCCTCTCTCTAACTGTTTAACTCGTTTCTTATGAATGCTCAAGTGATCCAGAAGGCTTCCTTTTGTATATGTCACACCTATTTTTCTGGGCTATATAAGATATGCAGATAGAACTGCTACCATTTTGATGAAACAGACTAGCAACATACAGGAAGCAGTGCATTTTTCTATTGAAGTTTTCATTGAAGCTATTGAAGCTTTACTGAAGTACTCTTTGAAGTTATAAAAGTTTTATCTCATTATTTCTTATATGAATTGATCTTTTGGAGTGTTTTACATTGCAGTTTTATTGAAGTTATTGAACTTTCATTGAAGTTTTTGTTGAAGTTCATTAATTTTTATTGAAGTTTTTATTGAAGCTTTTATCTTTTCATTGAAGTTTTTATTGAAGTCTTCAAAGATATAGAATATACTTTCTTTGAAGAAGGTGATCTCCATGTTTATTCAAGAACTCATTCCTGATATTGATCTTGAGAATTATAATGTTGAATTTAAAGGTTTGATAGATTCAGGGGAAAATAAAAAAGGTGAAAGCAAAGAAGTGAAGTGGCTTAAAACAATTGTTGCGTTCGCCAACACTTCTGGAGGGACAATGTATATTGGCGTAGAGGATAAAAGTCATAAAGTTCTCGCCTTAGATCATCAAACAGTTGATCACGTTACGCGATTAATAAATACATGCATCAAGGAGAAAATCAATCCCCGTATTCAATATCATATTTCAACAATCCCTGTAGCAACCTCATCAACAACAAGATATATTATCCGTCTTAAAGTTGATAAAAGTAACAATGTACCTGTCATGTTAAAAGCCGGTGATGGATTATTAGGTATCTATGTGAGAAACTTTGGAGAATCTGATCCTGCCACGCCAGATCAAGTAAGGGATATGGTTTACATGAGCGAACAAATTCCCTTTGACCAAACAGTCACTGATTCAATATATCATCCTGAGGACTTTACCAAACTATTTGCTTTAGCAAAAGAGAAAAATATACAAATCACAGAAAAAAACTTGATTTCAATTGGCTTTATGAATAGCGAACATAAACTTACTAAAGGTGCTTTATTCTTTAAAGACAACATCAAAACCACACAAACTAGAGTAACTGCTAACGTTTGGGAAGGAATATCCAAAGGAAGTAATATCATCTTAGCGCATCAAATTTATGAAAATAATCTACTTGATATCATTAAACTATGTATTGATTTCATTCTTAATCATTCCATCAACGGATTCAAAAAGGAAGAAACGACGCGTGTCAACTATTTCTCTTATCCAGAAAGATCTGTCACCGAAGCAGTTGTAAACGCAATCGGACATCGTAATTACTATATTCCTGGATCTCAAGTAGAAATCAATATTTTCAAAGATCGTCTAGAAATCACCTCGCCAGGGTCATTGCTTGGTTCACAGGTTCTACAAAAAGAAAAAAATATTGCTCAAATCATTCCACGCAGAAGGAATGAAGTTATTTGCAATATTCTCGAAATGTGTCGTTATATGGAAGAAAGCGGTTCTGGGTTTGACAAAATTGAAGAAGATTATAAAGGCACTGACGAAAATCACAAGCCCTATGTTTCTTGTGATCAGCAGTCATTTACATTAACGCTACCAGACTTACTTTACAAAAAAGGTATTGGCTCACGACCTAATATTTACCTGGATCATCCCCCTAAAGGAAAACATGATTTAGAAATTCTATCTTACTGCTTTAATAAAGAACACTCGATCAAAGAAATCACAAATCATTTAGGATTATCGGATTCCAATTACTTCCGCAAAAATGTTATTAAACGCCTTGTTAACGATCAATTATTATTAGAATCTTCAAACTCTCGAAGAAAATGTTATCTCACAAACCAGCAAAAGGTATTTGTAAAATAATTTTTTTCACATAAAGAAACTCATCTATATTAACTCATGTTCAAATTGATTCACAAAACGTCAGTATATTATCGTTGTCATCAAGAATTGACGGACAAACAATACAAACATATATAAATTTTCATTCCCTAACAGAAACATAATTACACAGAAGACACGGATTCCCCATCCGTGTCTTTTTGTTACCCAGTAAATCCCATCTCAACTATTATACAGTTATAATCTTTAACCACTTTGCTCTATTCAAAGCAGCTGTATATGAAACATGAAATGTTTTGCAACAATGGCCATATCAATCATTTGATCATCAGCATGCTCATCAATATATTCTCTAAGATTTTGATTTGTCATTAGAAATGCCACCGCAAACTCATTAGCCTGATTGTCTTATAAACTACAAATACATTTTGAATACTTATTATTATATTTTTCAAATAATTCCAAATTCTTCATATCATCATTATACACATTTAAATTAAAAAGAGCGCAGAAACCTACGCTCTTTTAAAAATTATAATAAAGTGATGATTGCCATTGTGGCATTGTCACCTTTACGGTTATAAGTCTTTAAGACTTTAGTGTAGCCACCATTCTGGTTTGCATACTTTGGTGCAACATCATCAAATAACTTCTGTACAGCAGTCTTACCAGTTTCCTGATCGATGACATCCTGTAATACAGCAGCTGCCTGTCTTCTTGCATGAAGATCACCACGTTTGCCAAGAGTAATTAAGTCTTCTACAACCTTACGAACTTCTTTTGCTCTTGTAGCTGTTGTTTCGATCTTACCATACATAATGACATCAGTAGCTAAGTTACGTAACATGCCCTTTCTCTGAGCACTTGTGCGACCTAATTTTCTATTTTTAGTCATTATAATAAGCTCCTTCCAAATTGATTGATTAGTCTACAGGTTTGAAACCTAAGCCTAATTCTAGTAATTTTTCTTTGACTTCCTTTAAAGACTTCTTACCAAGGTTACGTACCTTGATCATATCGTCTTCAGTCTTATTAGCCAATTCCTGAACTGTCTGGATACCAGCACGCTTTAAGCAGTTATAAGAACGTACAGATAAGTCTAATTCTTCAATTGTCATATCTAATACCTTATTGCCTGTATCCTGCTGAACTTCACTCATGACTTCCATATTCATAGCTTCATCAGTAAGTTCTACGAACATATTCAGATGTTCTACTAAGATCTTTGCGGCTAACGCAAGAACTTCGTGAGGTTTAATAGAACCATCAGTTGTGATTTCCATCGTTAATTTGTCATATTTTGCAGACTGACCAACACGAGTTGGTTCTACCTTGTAAGCGACATTCACTACAGGGGAGAAGATTGAGTCAGTTGGAATCACACCAATGTTATTGACAAACTTCTTATTCTGATCTGCTGACTGATAGCCACGATCCTTATGTGCGAAGAGTTCCATATGTAAATGTTTACCTTCGGCAACGTGAGCAATGACTAAGTCATTAGAGATCATCTTTACTTCACTAGGGCACTGAATATCAGCACCAGTTACGGTAGCTGGACCCGTGATATCAACATATAATGTAACGTCATCATCAGTATCTAATTCGAAGACAAGCTTCTTGATCTGTAAGATGATTGCTGTTACATCTTCACGTACACCATCGACTGCTGAGAACTCATGGATGGCACCATCGATCTTGATGGCGTAAACGGCAGCCCCTGGCATAGATGATAAGAGGACTCTTCTTAAAGAGTTACCAATCGTTGTCCCGAAGCCTCTTTCTAGAGGTTCAATGACGAACTTGCCATAGTTGTTGTCTTCATCATAAGTTTCAACATTGAAATTTGCTTTTTCGAACTTTTGCATTGTTTTCCTCCTCAAAAGATAATTTTATGTAATTGTAAATATATAACTAATTATCCACGAGGACGTTTTGGTGGACGGCATCCGTTATGTGGGATTGGTGTTACATCAGTGATTGCTGTAACTTCAAGACCAGCTGCGCTTAATGCACGAACAGCAGCTTCACGTCCTGGACCAGGACCTTTAACGTTAACTTCTACCGATTTCATACCATGATCCATAGCAGCCTTAGCAGCAGCTTCTGCAGCCATCTGAGCAGCATATGGAGTGGATTTTCTTGAACCCTTGAATCCTAATGCACCTGCACTAGACCAAGTAACGGCATTACCATGTTCGTCTGCGATTGTGACGATTGTATTATTGAATGTTGAGTGTACATGGGCGATGCCTTTAGCGATATTCTTTTTAACACGTCTTTTAACACGTGTAGTCTTCTTTGCTTTTGCCATGAATTGTGCCTCCTAATTATTTCTTCTTACCTGCGATTGGACGAGCTTTACCTTTTCTTGTACGAGCGTTAGTCTTTGTTCTCTGACCACGTACTGGTAATCCTCTTCTATGACGCATGCCTCTATATGAACCGATTTCCATTAATCTCTTGATGTTCATATTGACTTCACTACGAAGGTCACCTTCGACTTTGATCTTTTCTACTTCTCTTCTGATTTTTGTTTCTTCTTCTTCAGTTAAATCTTTAACTCTAGTATCTTCTGATACACCGGCATCTTTTAAGATCTTCTTTGAAGTAGTTAATCCGATACCATAAATATAAGTTAAAGATACAACCACACGCTTATCACGTGGGATATCTACACCTGCGATACGAGCCATTAATAAGTTCCTCCTAGTTTAATTAGCCTTGTCTCTGTTTGTGTTTAGGGTTTTCACAGATTACCATGACTTTACCCTTTCTTCTAATTACTCTGCATTTATCACACATTGGTTTTACAGATGCTCTTACTTTCATCTTCGTTACCTCCTATAGGTATTACTTTTTTCTAAATGTGATGCGCCCACGTGTTAAGTCATACGGACTAATTTCAACAGTTACTTTATCCCCCGGTAAAATGC
>ONFH01000209.1 GCA_900317015.1 uncultured Erysipelotrichaceae bacterium
AAGCGACCGTTGTCGTCTTACGCTACATGGCGTGGCAGAGATACCACTTCCATTGGGCGAAGCACAATGGGAGTGGAGAATTCATTATTCAAAAAAGAAGAAAAAAGGATATAAGTCGCTTAAAACAACTCGCATGCTTACAAATGGAACTGTCGCTTATTATGCTCAAAAATTAAGTAAGCGTAAAAATAATCAGGCGACATTTGAACTTACGAATTTTAATTTAAAAACAGGAAAAAAGAAATATCTGAAAAAAGAAACTGATTACGATGTCATTGTCAACATGGCTTATGGTAAATATGCCTATTATTCTTCGTATAATGATTATGATTATGAGATCGGCGCATCCTTTGGCATTGATATGAAAAGTGGCAAGAGCAAATATCTTGGCACCAATCTTTATGATTATTCTCCTTGCTTTTCAGAAAGTTATTTCATTGGTGCGCAAATAGACAGTTACGCTAATAACACGCTTGTTTTATGGCAGATGAAGGGCTTAAAAATTAAGAAGGTCAAAACATTAACGGATCACTATTATTGCGATGAAAGTGCGTTTTATGGGAAGGACATTTACTATTTAGCCTATGAAGATGTGGATGTACAGACAAAGACCATCGATTTATTACTTATGCATGAAACAATAGACGGTGATAAAGAGGAGCTAACCAGATTTAAGGCAATTCGTGATGATGCTCTTCCTTCTATTACCTTTAAGAAAAACGAAGCTTTATGTACGATCGATAACGTGACTTATCAAATCACTTATGCCAATGGTCAGGTCACAAAACTTTCATAGTATCTAAGATCATCAAGGAAATTTGGTGATCTTTTTTTGACACTTGTGTTCGCTTACAATTTCTACAAATTTGTGGTATAATGAGATGACAGTGATGAAAGGAAGCGCATAAGATGTTAGAACCCGGCAGTTATGTTGTCTATAAACAGCAGGTATGTAAAGTGAAAGGAATCATTGAAAAGTATTATCGTGATCGTGATTATTACTATCTGGTTCCCGTCACAAATGAAAAATTAAAGATCATGTTGCCGATTGATCAGGAAGATAAAACAAGAACCTTGATGAGTGAAGAAGAAGCTTTAAAGCTTGTTGACCAAATTCCTAAGATTCCACCACTTGAGATCCACTCAAGAAATCTTAAGGATTCTTATCAGGAATTATTTGATACCGATGATCCTGTGAAACTTGTTCAGATCATCAAAACGACATATTTACGTTCACAGTCTCGTATTGCTTCAAATAAGAAGATCACAACAAGTGATGAAACCTATTTTGAAAAGGCTGAAGATTACTTATTCAGTGAACTGGCCATCGTCTTAGATCAGAGTATTGATGAGATCAGAGAACTCTTTAAAAAGAAGTCATCATTGAACTAGCTCCCAAACTTTCACATACTTTCGACATCTTTCGTTTACAAACCTTATGTATGATGATAGTGTAGAAAGAAATAGAAAGGAAGTTTGATGAATATGGAAAACAGACATGGAAAACCAAAAGGACATATTGGTAAATATATTGTAATGCTTCTACTTGTCCTCTGCGTTTCAGCAGCAGGCGGAATTGGTGGTGCTTACTGGTACAATCATACCAGTGGTGGAACAGTCGTCACAACGACATCAGGCACAAGCAGTGCTGAGACTGTTTCAACATCTAAGGATGCTTCAAGTATTGCTTCTAAGATGAGTCAGAGTGTCGTCGCCATTACGACAGAAGAAATGACGACAAATAGTTTCTGGTATGGTTCACAGGTCTCTAGTGGTGCTGGTAGTGGTGTCATTATTAGTTCAGATGGTTATATTTTAACAAACTATCATGTCATCAGTGGTGCTCAGAAAGTCAAAGTCACATTATCTAATAAGAAGACATATTCTGCAACGATCGTTGGTTATAAGAAAGCGAAAGATATTGCGGTCATCAAGATCAATGCAACGGGCTTAAAGGCTGCGACAATTGCCGACTCAAGCAAGATCAAACAGGGTCAGACGACATATGCCGTTGGTAACCCAGAAGGTACATTTGCGAACTCTATTACATCTGGTATCGTCTCTGCCACAAGCCGTACGATCTCAATCTCATTAGATGATGATTCTTCTAATAGTAATGATCAGCAGGGTGGTAACTCATGGTTCTCATCACAGACAACTCAGTCTACAACAGTGAAGTTAAATGTGATCCAGACTGATGCCGCTGTTTCTCCAGGTAACTCTGGTGGTGGTTTATTCAATGCCGCTGGTGAATTAATTGGCATCGTTAATGCCAAGAGCAGCGATTCTGATAGTGAAGGTTTAGGATTTGCGATCCCATCAAATACAGCCTTATCAGCAGCTAAGGATATCATTGCCAATAAGACAAATGAGTAATTACAATCTCAACTGAAACACCCTCTCAACTGAAACAGTAAAGAGGTAAATACAATCAGAATGAAACAAGTTTTCGTTCTGATTTTTTATTTACAATCTCAACTGAAACAAGTTCGCGACACAAATCTCTTGATTTAGTAATATAACAAAGTACGAAAAATTTCGGAATATCCAAACTGATGTAGGATTTCAGCCTTTTCAATTATGTTTCGCTTGGTGGATTTAAACGTTTGCTTTTATCATCACATGAATGAAATCATATAGCATTGCTGACTGCTTTGAATTAAGCGTTGTAATCTCTCTGATTATTTTAACAGTCTCATTTGATATGCTCTCATTTACTTCATTTCCTTTTTCTTTTGATTTATCTAATTCTTTCGTCTGTACAATTAAATTGTTTATTATCGTAAGCTGATCGATATCTAAATTCTTAAGGCTATTAATGATATCGATTTGCATTTCACTAGGCGTAAGCGTATTTACTCCAATATCTTTTTTTTGACCATCATCAATTATCTTTAAATCAAAATTATAAAGACGAGACATTTTTTTAAAAGTACTAAGCTTAAATGAAACATCATATCCTGCCTCAAGACGTCTAATACTTCTTGCGGAGCATCCGACATTTTCAGCAACCTTTTCGGCACTCATTCTTAATTCTTTTCTCTTGCCAAGAAAATAATTTGCAAAAGTATCAGGTATTTCACCGGCTAATGTTCTATTCTTTTTAGTCATATTTATGCACCTCTACTATCTAATATCAAAAAAATTATAGCATATTGATATTTATACGTAAAATTTTTAGTGATTTTCGCAAATGGGTGACTTTTTTGCCTGAACCCGTTATTTTGTATTCAAAAGTCGATTCTCAAAACTTTAATTTTGTATATCCTGTAAAATATAACTGAACGGAGGGTATATTTTATGGAATGTAAAGAACAGGTGCAAAATCTACT
>ONFH01000013.1 GCA_900317015.1 uncultured Erysipelotrichaceae bacterium
ACTATATATAAGGTTTGCACAGTCCGCAAGCCATGCGACCCGCTGGCAGAGCGTACTCTGATTTATGGTCATAGTCATAGCCGGGACGATTGCAGACAATTTAATGTAGAAGGAGAAAGCAGCAATGAGTCTAACAGACAGAATATTAGAACATGAAAATCTGATGAGGGCAATGAATCAAATCAGAAGAAACAAGGGAAAAGCTGGAGTTGACGGCATGTCCGTCGATGAGCTTGAAAGCTACTTCCTTAGTCATGAAGAGGAGATATGCGCCCAAATCAGAGAAAGAAGGTATCAGCCCCTTCCTGTGAAGAGGGTCTATATCGACAAGCCAAACAGCAACAAGAAGAGACCGCTCGGGATTCCGTCAGTTATTGACAGAGTCGTACAGCAGGCGGTCGCTCAGCAGTTATCTGAAGTCTATGAGCCTTTATTCAGTGAGCACAGCCATGGTTTCAGACCCAACAGAAGCTGTCATACAGCCATCAATGAAGTCCTGGGTTATCTTAATGCAGGATACGAATGGGTCGTGGATCTGGACATTGAGAAGTTCTTTGACACAGTCAACCAGGACAAGCTCATATCAATTATTAGGGAACAGGTGAATGACAGAAATGTTCTTCATCTTATCCGCTCATTCCTTAAGGCGGGAGTCATGGAGGATGGTATTGTATCACCGACAACGCTCGGCATGCCTCAAGGTGGACCTTTAAGTGTCATATGTAGCGGAATCTACCTCGACAAGCTTGACAAGGAACTGGAGAAGAGAGGGCTATGCCACTCTCGTTACGACACCTGTATTTATGTCAGAAGTGAAAAAGCGGCCAACCGCGTCATGAAGTCAATCAGTTCATGGATTGAAAGAAAGCTGTTTCTGAAGGTCAATGCAACAAAGACTAAAGTTGTAAGACCAAACAAGAGCACGTTTCTTGGCTTTACGTTCCTTCGCTACAAGGGACAGTGGAGATGCAAACCCGCTGATGACAGGAAGATGAGAATTTATGACAAGCTCGGACAAGTTCTTTTGAGAAAGAGAGCAGTGGCCAGACCGCTCGCCGACACGATAGAGAGAATCAATCAGATACTCAGAGGCTGGATAAATTATTTTCGAATCGGTATGATGAAGACTTTTATGATGGAGCTCGGCATGTGGCTACGCCATAAAGTTAGGGTCGTTATTCTTAAAATGTGGAAGAGACCCAGGACTATTTATAGGAACCTGGATTATTTGAACCGGGTTCAGCATTGTCGTTTCTCACATGAGGATATCTTTAAGGTGGCTAATGCACGTCTTGGATGGTTTCCTAGGGCAACAGGCAACGTTGTTAATTTCATCCTTAGCCCTAAGTTTCTCGGAGCAGACAAAAAGGATTGCCCAGGTCTGGTCAATCCTCTTGACTACTATCTTGATCATTGTTTTTAATGTAATGTAGCGCCGTATACGAGAACCGTACGTACGTGTGCAATGGAAGGGGAGATTAATTCTCCTCTATCCTATTGAGGGTTATTTGATAAATGGAGACGCCAGAGGTTGATCGCATTCTTGAAGATCTTAAAGATGACCATACCTTCGATGGCCATCACGGAAGTGACCACAAAGACATTGATCAGTCCATTGGCACTTCTAGTGGCCACGGGAAGCATGAAGTCTGTCAGAAACTGCGAACGGATGACCGCAATATTGACAGGAATCAAGATCAATAAGTTCGTGATCAAAGACATGATCAGATAAGCTTTATTATAGGTACGCTTTGTCAAATCAAGAAAGTATGACAGATAGATCGTCGCTAAATAAGGCTGTAAGAAATAAAAGATCGTCCGAATCAAAGCATTCGTGGATTTATTATAGTCGACAATGTTGAGTGTAAAGACGACCGTAAAGACGATGAAGTAGATCGTGATGGCGATCATGATGATCGACTCATAAAGATGATGTGAGTAGGCTCGATAGCTAGGAATACTTTTTAAGCGTTCCTCGTTCCAGCTCAGATCTTCTTCGACTTTATCTTTTCGGGTACAGTCCGCAATGACAAAGACCATCAAAAATAAGGCAAAGGCAATACAGATACATAAAAAGGGATGAATAAAGAATAATGAGATATATTTATGAGCCATCACATCGGCCACAAATTTGGGGGCGTAAATATAGCCAAAACTTGCCAGATAGAAAAATGAGGCAATCAATAATAAGAGATCAAAAAAGACTAAAACGATATAAGTAAACTTACCTAAAAGATCACGATGGAACTGATGTGTCAGGAAGGGGCGATAGCCCATCGTATAAGCCATGCTTTTCGGGTGACCAAAACTGACCAGTTCATCGGTGAGGGAATAGTAGTCATGTTCATGTTCTTTGATTTGTTCTGTCAGTTCCTTACGCACTTTGATCTTCCTTCCTAAGTGGAAGTAGGAACAGACATAAGCAATGTAGTTTTTGGATAATTCGTTCATTCAATCACTCCTGCAAATAATAGTAGCACTTAATGATGGGAAAAGCATCTTGAACAGATAAAAAGTTAAAAATAGCGTAGCAGAGTATTATGAGATTTATATGAATTTTTGG
>ONFH01000004.1 GCA_900317015.1 uncultured Erysipelotrichaceae bacterium
TAATGTTGGGGTCTTAGAGAACAGATTCGTTCCTAAGCCTAAACGGTTGCCTTCAATATCGACACCTAAAGCCGCTAGTGTTGTTGGGAAGTTATCCATGGTCGTATAGACACGGGTATTATTCGTTTCTCGCTTGGCATCTGCATTGATGTAACATGTATAGGTCTTACGCGTATAACCAGGCTGAACGGCTTTTTTATAAGCGGATGACATCGTTGGATGATCGCCATTGATGATGATCGTTGTATTTTTATACCATGACTGAGACTGGCACCATTTGACGAAGGAAGCGACCTGTCTTGATGAGCAGGCCATGACATCATAGTACTGATTGCCAAATTCATCTTTGCATAATGGACATTTATAACCACTTGGGAAATGGGTATCCACTGTTAACATCGTAAAGTTGAATGGTTTATTCTGTGAAGCAAGGTTTGTCAGCTTGTTTTTTGAAAAGGCAAATAACTTCTGATCTTCATAACCCCAGAATACATGATAATTCTGTGGGATCTCGCCTTCTTTTTTCGCCGCAACATAGTCTTCGATCTGATAGTTGCCATGCGTTTTAAAATACGCTTCTCGACCGGCAAAGGTACAGTTCGAGCCAAGCATGAACATCTGATTATACCCTTCTCGATCTAAGATATTTCCTAAAGTCGTGAGCTTGGGAAAGAATAGACTTTGTGAGTACATCGCATTCTGCCCAATGGCCGTCTGTAAAGGAAGGCCTGAAGTCTGTGCAAAGAGGCCACCCATCGTCCAAGTTGCCCCGGGCATTGAATAAGCACCATCTAACTGATCAGATTTCCCACTGAAATTTTCATATTTCTTTGATAAAGCCGTTAATTCTGGAATGAGGTCCTGCTTGAAGTTCCCGCCATTTTTCTGTGACGTGGATGTCATTTCCATAGATTCCAGATAGATGTAGATCAAGTTTCTCTTCTTTTTAGGGAATGTCAGATTCACATCATCTGCGCTTACGTAGTGATCACCGACAAAAGAATTGCCTTGACCAAAGGCTGTGATGATGCCACTATGCTTGACCACGAAACTGCTCCCAAAAATCGCCACGAATACAAATGAGAGCACCAGCGTCATATTGACCATATTTCTTCTGCGTCGATGCTTTTTCGCATAGTTGTAAAGTACGATGATTCCGGCAATAATGACGATCAAAGGAATCACCACCGTGAAAAGCATTTCAGCACCAAATCCCATCGTATGTCCTTTCGCCATCTGTTTTAATAGATGACCAGCCTCTTGAATGGTTAAGTTCTGCCAGTACTTATTGGCTAAATGGGCAAGCAGCCCTAAGAGTATACAAATGCCACTGATGGCGAGAATAATGATTGATTTCTTCTCTATTTTCGATAATTTACGCATAACTACCCCTCTTCACATGATTATGCTCATTATAGCGACCACTTAAAATTTCCGCAAGAAAAAGGAGACATTTTTTATACCATGTCTCCTTTAAGAATTTTATTTCATTGTGTACTGAATGCGGGCTAATGGCCAAGTAATGCCTTCGGTATCATCATAAGATGCTTCAAGATAAAGTGTCTTCGTATTTAAGCCAGAAACATCGATCGTTCCTTCATAAATACACTTATTGGCATCGACCACTTTCATTTCACTAGTGATCTCATTCGTAATTTCTTTCTTCTTAGACGCTTTCAAATTGACTTTGCCAATCGTCTTATCATGCTCAAAGTCTGTAATACGAACCGTCAGCTTATTGCCATCCTGTTTTAAGACTTCTAACTTATCCGCATGTCCTTTGCCTGCAGCTTTCTTATAATAAACTTCCTTAGCCGCATTGACATCGGACATCTTTTCTAACTTATTTAAATATTTAGATGTACGTTTTAATTCTGTCGTGATCTTCTGATAACCATACTTTTCACTTAATGTTTCGGTACTTGAGAATAAGTTCGTGCCTAAACCTAAACGATCACCCTTGATTTTAGCACCAAGTGATGCAATCGTTGTAGGGAAGTTATCCATCGTTGAGTAAGTACGTCTCTTATTTGTAGCTGGCGACGCCGCTGCATTGATATAACATGTATATGTCTTACGTGTATAGCTTTGATCCAAACGATTTGTATAGCTCTTAGACATTGTTGGATGGTCACCATTGATGACGATCGTTGTATTCTTATACCAAGGCTGAGTTTTACACCAGTTCACAAAGTTATTGACCTGACGTGAAGCACATGACATCGCATTTAAATACTGATCATTGTGTTCATTCTTACATAAAGGACATTTATAACCACTTGGGAAATGTGTATCAACTGTTAACATCGTGAAGTTAAATGGTTTATTTTGAGAAGCTAAGCTTGTTAATTTGTTCTTTGAGAAGCTATATAACTTCTGATCTTCAAAGCCCCAGAAGACATGATAGTTTTTGGCAATCTCGCCTTCTTTTTTCGCAGCTGGGTAATCTTCGATCTGGTAGTTTCCATGATCCTTGAAGTATGTACGACGACCAGAGAATGAGGCATCAGAACCTAACATGAACATCTGGTTATAGCCCTGTTTCTGTAAGATATCCCCTAAGCATGTGATATTAGGGAAGAATGAAGACTGTGTTCCCATGGCATTCTGGCCAACATCGGTCTTTAATGGCAGACCAGATGTCTGAGCGAATAGACCACCCATCGTCCAAGTTGTCCCTGGTAATGAGTAACCACCATCTAACTGACTTGAAGAACCTCTAAAATCGACATTTGTTTTTCCAAGATTTGTTAATTCTGGGATTAAATCTGTCTTGAAATCCCCACCATTGGCTTTAGAAGTTGAAGTGGTTTCCATAGATTCCATAAAAATATAGATCAAGTTACGTTTTGTCTTAGGGAATGTGATATCTGCTTTTCCTGGATCAACATAGTTTTTCTGGATAAATGTCGAATCCTTCCCCTGGTTCATCACGTAATCAAAGAAGTCGATCTTATGTAAGAAGCCTCCGCCCCAGACACAGACGACAAGACATGACACGATAAATAAAATATTCAATGTCATAGCTCCGCGTTTATGCTTATAAGCAAAACGGAAAACAAAGATCATGACCACTAATAAAACGATCGTTGGAATGACGGCTGATTTAATATACTTGCCGATCATACCCTGACCTGTCCCAGATAAGTTCTGAGTTAATGTAAATAACATCTCATCCATAGAGAGGTTGCCCCATGTGGCAGAACCCCATCGTCCAGATAAGCCTAATAAAATAAATAAGAAACTGACAATAAAGGTAATGACAATTCTGAATTTACCAGGTTTTCTCTTTTTCTTTCTGCCTGGTACTGTATTTTTACTTTCCTTCATTTTACTTTCCTTTCTCTCTACTTAAACTAAACATGGTCATTATACCCACGGTTTTCAAAAATGTCTATCTTCATTTTTGAAATTTATAAATCCATTTTTAATAAAATCTTTACAAAAACATGCATAGGAGGCCCTATGCATGTGTATCAATATTTCGTTTTTTATGTTTTGTAAGAATAAGGATCATCAGGCCAATAAGCAAGCTAAGCAGAGAAATGAGCATCCCAATCGTAAAGCCTGGTGTGGAATAAGTGAGTTTGATCGTATGTGTCCCTTTTTTCAAGTATAAGGCCGAATAGATCGTATTGGCCTGCATCAAGTCCACTTTCTTCCCATCGACATAAGCACTCCAGCCCTTTGAATAAGGCAGCGTCATCAATAAATACTTATTAGACTTTAAAGTGATCTTACCAGTGATCAGGTTCGTACTATGTGTTTTTGGTGATTCATGGAAATTCACATCTTTGAGTATCTCTTCCTTAAGTTTATTGACCGCTTTCTTATAGCCTTTCATCGACTGCTTTTTGATCGTCATGGAATGATAAGAATATGTCCCCTTCTTTGGTAATGTGATCGTGATCGTTTCCTTTCCTCCTTTGGTGATGCCAAAGGAACAGACACGATCTTTGATGGAACGAGAATACATGCTTTGACGATCATAAATCGGTGTCCAGACATAGCGATTCACATCGCCTTTTTGATAGCTGGCAGATAAAGAACTGATACGGTCTTCAGAATAATACATGGCATCTTTATACTGCACTTTAAACTTTTCTTTTATGGAAAGCTTATTCCAGGCATCTTTTCCATACTGCGAACGTAATGTCATTCGCTTGTAAGTTAAGCCATTTATGATCAGATACGTTTCAGAGGTCCTCTTAGGAGAATCAAATTCCAATGTGACCTTACCGTTCTCCTTATTCGCTTGAAAGCCATTTTTTAGAACTTTCACGCCTTCGGTGCTTTTGACTTTATAAGAATACGTCTGATTCGTATAGGAAGGTGAAATTGGTGTTGTCTTGAGGTCATTCGTTTTCAAGACGATGCCATTTAACATGGCATCCTGCTTTGTGTCACTTGAAAGCTTTTCATAATCCTTTTCATCAATGGCCTGATCATAAGTATAGCCAAATGGTAAAGAGGATCTATTTTCATTGATATGATAGCCATCATACGTACCTAAGCTTTGATAGTTATAAAGCTTATTGTTTCCAATAAAGTACTTTACCCCTGCTAAAGTGGATAAAATAGTACGATTCTGTAATGTTCCATAGCGATAGACATAATCGTTATCCTGGATCCCGTTGTCATAACGGAACTGCGTAATATTGCCGTTCTCTAAGCTCCAGTAATACTGCATCGAATATTGATCTGATAATAAGCTATGATTACCATTTTTAGGGATGCCCTGGTCTCCTTCATAGCGGGCATAGCTCGTATCCCCTTTTCTTACTTGATGAAGGGCCTTTGTTTCATCGTTGTCAATCAAACGTTTGGCATCTTTATAAGTAAGCATATCACTTAAATACTTTGTATCATCACGATTGGCTGGTCGATCGACATTATTCATATGTAAGAGTTTTCCCAGCTTCTGTGTTTTTCCACTTGGATCAAATAATAGGTAGGCTTCTCCGCTTGCGCCCATTAAAAGCAGACATAAAGACACGATGCCCACCACTTTGGTATTCAAACGACTCATAAAGAAAATGAGCATCACAATGCCGATAAATATAGCGAAAAAGACGCCTAATTCTCTTGTCGCCTCCATAGCTAAGCAAACAAGTGTGAGGATCACCACAAAGATCCAAAGAACGATCTTTTGCTTATGGGTAAGAGAAAAAAGGAATTCCCAGTTATAAAGCAGGATCATGGCTAAAAGCATAATATAGCCCCAGACCCAGCGATTGGCAGGATAGCTCATGCCATTCATCAGCTGTGCTCCCTTAGGAGAGAAGATGATGCATGTTAATAAAAGAAAAGCGATCTTTAAAGACCAGTTTTTCTTATGCATAAACATGACATGTACCGCAAGAAAGCCAATGAAAGCTGTTCCGATGAACGTCCAGTTGGAGCCATACTGTTCCACACTAAAGAATGATGCAAACTGCGACTGTAAAGTTGTGAGATTGCCGATCCATGTCGTCACGATGGAATGTGAAAAACGGGAAGAGCCAAACAAGGCCATCAACTGTGGCACTAAGATGCAAGCCGAAAGTCCTGTTCCTAGAACACTCCCCCCGAAGATTTTCATAAATGCCTTCCAGAAGTCTTTTGTGGTCAGCTTGTAATGCGTAAAGATCGTCAATAAGACATAAAGGATCGTTAATAAAACGATCATATAGAAGAAATAGAAACTTGATAGAGCCGATAAAGCGACACTGATCACCAGTAAGACAGGTGACTTATGATCATAGATTCTTTCTATCCCAAGTAAGACGAGCGGGAAGTAGATCATTGGATTGATAAAGTAAGGATGACGGGTGCCGGCATAAAAGATAAAGCCATTAAAACAGTACATAACGACAGCACATAAAACCGCAATATATGGGACTTTATGCCCTTCTTTATTGAAGCGTGTCATCATAGAAATGGCATAAACACTAAAAGAGAGACCAGCTAAGAAGATACGAAAGATCATCATGCCCGAATAAAAGTAAGACATATCATGTTCTTTCACAAAGACACTAAACAATGTCAACGGATCCCCAATGGCATAGTAATGCAATGTCTGGATCACATCAGAACCTAAGCCGATATGTAAATTATAGGTCGGCAGTGCAAAGGTATGCTTATAAAGAATGTTCTTGAAGAATTCTTTCAAATAGCGGGAATAAAAGATCAAGGCACGATAGTGCTGCCCCCAGCCATCTTTACTCCAAATCGTCGTAACTTTATATTTATAAAATAAAGAAAAGCAGGCAATGACCCCAATGCCAAAGACAAGAATGTAAGCAATCAAGTATGAGACACACATCCCGTTAACGCAATGATCTTTGACTTGCTTTTCTACTTTTGAATCTTCCATAACTATGACCTTCCTTTAGTTTTCATATTAACATAAAAAGAGAAGCTTTCACACTTCTCTTTTCCGTTCTTATTTATGAAGATCTTCCTTAATGGATGTTGTGGAGATTTCTGGTGTACGAGGAAGGTATACGACATCGACACCTTCTTCTTTTAAGAAGTCAAACTTGCCTTTCCAGTCATCACCCATGACAAAGGTATCGACATGATATTCTTTGACATCGGTCTTCTTCTGTTCCCAAGACTTTTCTGGAATGACTAAGTCGACATAACGAATGGCTTCTAGTAACTGTTTACGTTCTTCATAACTGAAGTAACACTTCTTATGTTTCTGTTCCCAGTTGAATTCATCTGTACTTAAAACGACGATCAAGTAATCGCCTAAAGCTTTGGCACGTTTTAAGAGGTTGATATGACCATAGTGTAATAAGTCAAATGTTCCATACGTAATGACACGACGCATACCAGAATGATGGGAATTATCTAATAAAGCACGTTCGAAACGTACATCTAATGGTGACTGTGAAATTTCTGAACGTTTATCACGACCCATTAAATTCTTGACGACTTCTTTTGGAGAAACACCATTTTCAATGATATCATTAACGGCATTGACGATTGGCATATCGACATGATAAGTCGCCGCTAGTTTCATAACGGCTGGAATGGCATTAATGCCTTCAACGACCATACCGACTTCTTTCTTGGCTTCTTCGACGCTCTTACCCTGGCCAATTAAATGCCCACATTTATTATTACGTGAATGTACGGATGTGGCCGTGACGATCAAGTCACCCATACCAGCTAAACCATAGAATGTTTCATGGTTACAGCCCATGGCACGACCAAGTCTTGTTAATTCGGCCATACCACGTGTCATTAAGGCAGCCTTGGTATTATCACCATAGCCTAAACCGGCGGCGATCCCAGTGCCTAAGGCAATGATATTCTTAACGGCCCCACATAATTCAACACCTAAAACATCAGGGTTCGTATACACACGCATACATGTGTTCATAAAGATATCCTGAACATATTCAGCTGTTTCAATATCATCACAAGCAGAAACAATCGTAGTTGGTAAGTCTAAAGCCACTTCTTCGGCATGCGTTGGACCAGATAAAGCCACAACTTTAATATGATCATGTTTACCATCTTTACACATCTCATTACGAATGACCTGTGACATCGTCATTAATGTCGAAGATTCGATCCCTTTTGCGACATCGACGATGATTTGTCCATCTTTCACATAAGGAGCGGCCGTCTTTGAAGTTGAACGAACAAAGACAGAAGGCACCGCAAATAAGAGAATATCCTTATCTTTACATACTTCTGCAATATCCTTTGTGTACTGTAATGTGTCAGGGATGACCATCTTTGGTAAGTTTGGATGTTTATGAGTCGCTTCTAAGTTGTCAATTTCCTGAGGTAAGGCACTCCAGACCATGACATCCTTTCCACTGTTGCATAACATTCTGGCGAGTGCCATGCCCCATGTTCCTGCGCCTAATACGCCTACTTTTGTCATTATTTCTCACTCCTATTCTTAAAGTAGTCCTGATAACTTTGATTCGTATCAATGATCAATCCACCATGGATCGTATTGACTTTCTGCATCTTCATATAGTCACCATACTGGATCGTTAGTATTTCATCATAATCACTCGTTACTGGCATCTTCATGAATTCAAAATCCATGTATTCAATATGTTTCCAGCCTTCTCTTGTCTTGTAATGTTTTGGATTATCAAACTGGAAGCTTAATAATGAGAGATACTTCGTATTCTCACTATTATATCTCGCACAGACCTTTTCAAAGGCGCGATAATCACTGAGATAATCATATTTCTTTGCAAAGATAGAGTTATTTAATCCTTTGACGACACCTTTTAAGACATTCTTAGCTTTGTTTGGACCTTCATGATAGCGGACGTTCCATTTGGCTTTTTCCATATATGTATGACGTAGAGCCATGGCTTCCGCTTTCTGTTTTTCAAAGAGATCTTGATCATCGATAACGGCATCGACTGGGAAGATATCGATGAAGATTCCCTGATTGAAAGGATAATGCCACTTTTCTTCCACTTCACGAATGGCCGTCGTCTGACTATTACGTAACTGAGCATGACGTCTTAATGAGCCGGGATCGGTATATTCCGTCTGGAAGAAATAAGGGAACTTAAATTCCTGCATCGCAATATTACATAAACGTTCATAGTCATCTCTTAGCATCATGACATCGATGTCATCATCCCAAGGGATGAACCCTTTATGACGAATGACACCAAGCATCGTCCCACCCGTTGCAGAATACTTGAGATCATATTTCTTGCATACACGATCTAGTTCCGCAAGGAGGTCAAGCTCGACAGCCCATAATTCCTTCATTTTACGTGTGACCGTAAAGTCACAACGTACTTCCTCATCTAAGAAGTGATCAGGAAGTTTTATTTTTAAATCAACCATAGTTTACACCTTTATTCCTTTTTAGAAATATCCTGATAGAAAAGACGCATTGAAAGATCTGATAATGATCCATCACTATTAAGAGACAGAATCGCTTTGCTTACCTGATTACTTAGTTTCAGTGAGTCATTTCTAAACTGAAAGCATAATGGGAACAGATTCGCACTTAAAACGGATCCTTTAACGTTTGCATCCTGGTGCTGCTTCATATAGTATTCATAAGCCAGTAAGTCATTCATTGTCGCTTCGGCTTTCTGATCTTCCACAGCTTTCATGCAGGCATCAAAATCAGCGCATTCGTAAATATCCCCGCCATCATCGACCACGGAATCTTCAAAGAAGTCCCCACGGCTCATGGCGATCTTTAAATCACGCTGGTCATCGAAATGCTTGATCGTTGTATTCGATTTACGTGTGATCACGACAAGTCTTGAATACTTGTAAGGTTCACTGAAGTAATAATCTGGCAGCTGTCCCTTTGCTTCGTTGACATTGTAAGTGATTTCCTCCTTATTGCCAATGGCATCGACATTTCCAGAATCTAAGGCCTTGACTAACTGCTTATTTTCATAAGTCTTAAAGACGGCCTTCTTATTTAATTTCTTGGCGATCAGCTTGCACACTTCGACATCATAACCTGTCAGCTTCCCATTCTTATAATAAGAGAATGGGGCATAGTTCTTCTGTAAGCCAAAGACGATCGTACTTTTCTTTGATGATGAGCAGGCACTTAATCCCACCATTAAGGTCAGGGATAGTAATAATGTGAATAGTTTTTTCATTTCCATCCCTCCTTAAATAATGATCTTATAAGCCA
>ONFH01000027.1 GCA_900317015.1 uncultured Erysipelotrichaceae bacterium
AATGTCCCTGGTCCTCCTGGTAAAGCCACAAAAGCATCCGCCATTTCGATCATCGCTTTCTTACGGGCTGATAGATCCACGACATCAATATGACGAGCGACACGAGGATCTTCTTCACGTTTTAAAAATAATGGGGCAATGGAAATACACTGACCGCCATGATCTAAGCAGCTTAATGAGACATCGCCCATACTGCCAGCATGACCGCCACCATAGATCAGCACATGATGATGATCACCGATCCAGGCGCCTAAAGCTTTGGCCTGTTTGACAAATTCAGGATCAGTGCCATGCGTTGAACCACAGAAGACCGCAATCTTTAAAGAAATTTTCTCTAATGTATTAAAGTCAAGCTGTCCCCCATAATATTTATCTAGGACATCCTTAAATAACGTGATCTTAGGATCTGCCTTATAAAACAATGTCATACAGCTTTTGACTTTTTTGGCATCGATCCCGCCTAAGACTTTGACAGGATCATTGCCGTCCAAGTCATAAAATGCCTGGGTGATTTCTAATAAATGTTCACGTAACGTCGGATTCTGTAAATAATCTCTCGCTTCACTTAAATTCGTGATGCCATAATACTCAGCATTATAAGAACGACCTAAGCCTTTGATCTGAGGAAAGATGTACCAGATCCAGTGACTTCTTTTATGTCCGTTTCTGATCTCCTTTAAGGCCTGTTGATAGTCATTTTCCTGTGCGATAATAAAACGATCTAAACGCATGTCTTCTCCTCCAGTCTGTATAAATTTAAGGCTCCATCTTCGACAATGAAGATGCCTTCGCCATGTTCACTGATATTGACATAATGCTTGCCATCAGTAAATGTCTCACCACGATATTGAGAGCCAATATACATTCGCTTTTTCCCGCCAGCGGCATTGGTCATGAGAACGCAGAAGCCAGAATGTTCCTCATCTCCTTCATACGTCCAGCCAATGATGCTTGGATCATCGAAATAATCATGACGGGCCCCATACATATGATGACGACGTAAGTCTAATTGTTCATCAAGCATATCTTTCTTATCTTTGATGCCATTATGAGGAATGCCAAAGTAGTCTCCCGCAAACACACATGGATACCCTTCACTTCTCAGCAGGATCAAGGCATAAGCCTGAGGCTTGAACCAGTCATCAATAAAGGACTGCAGACCTTGTGAAGGCTGGGTATCATGGTTATCTACAAATGTCACGGCATGATCATTACTAAAAGACACTAAGCTGTTATCAAAGATTCTTCGCATATCATAAGTCCCATTCGAATGCGAGGCATTATACATATTATAATGTAAGGGCACATCAAATAAGGACATCTCATAATTGACCTTATTTAAATAGTTGATGAGCTTGCCTAGATCTCCATGCCAGTATTCCCCAACGGTAAAGAGTTCCTTACCAGTATATTCACGCATCTTTTCGAGCCATTCTTTATAGAAATCACTTTTTATATGTTTCACGGCATCTAATCGAAAGCCATCAAAGTGACATGTATCATAATACCACTTCGCCCAGTCTAAACATTCCTTGCGTACTTCTGGCACATCAAAGTCAAGATCAGCTCCCATTAAATAATCGAAGTTCCCATTTTCATCATCGACATCATCATTCCATTTCTTGGAATCAAATAGGAAGTCGGCATGCTTATGTCCTTTGACATCATAATCAATGCCATCAAAGTCTTCCCAGTTCCAGGTAAATGTCGAATACTTTCCTTTTCGAGCGGGAAACGTAAACTTTGTCGAGACTTCGATCAACTCTGAATCGGAGATGATCTGATTACGATCCGCCCCATTAACTTCCTTGGCACTGACCATTTCATTCTCATCAGCCCCCATCTTATGATCAAGGACAATATCGACATAGATATCGATATGCGCCTCATGCAGAGCCTTTAAGCAGGCTAAGTATTCATCTTTTGTACCATATTTGGTGGCCACACTGCCTTTGGCGTCAAACTCACCAAGATCATAAAGATCATAGGCCCCATAGCCAACATCATTGACTCCTGCTAATCCTTTATAGGCAGGCGGCAGCCAGATTGCTGTAAAACCTGCTTTGGCAAGTTGAGGTGCCATCTCCTTGATTCGGAACCATAAATGAGGATCCTTATCGGTATACCATTCAAATGCTTGTAAAATTACACCATTTTCCATTTCTATCACCTTCTGAAATTATACCACTAAAAGAAAAGAGACACAAAACTGTGTCCCCTTTAGATGCGATTGACTTCTTTAACGAATTTTGACAGATAGATCACAATATAGCGGATCACAAAGATAAAGCCAATGCTTCCTAGATCAATGAAGGCCGCTAACAGTGGTGAAAATAATCCTGTGACCACTAATGTGAAGTAGAGAAATAAACTCCAAAGCGCAATAATGACAAGCGACATATAATAGCTGGCACGATTTAAATTCCGCTTTGCATATTCTCGATATTTAAAAAAACAGAAACCAAACAACAGTACACATAAAACAGGTAACAGTCTGATCATGGTATCACTCCTTTTAATAATTTGAACTTCAAATTACAAATTTATCTTACCATGATTTTATTATACGTCAAGCGTATTCTTATTGTTTAATTATGTGAAATTTTCAAAAATCTTCTCAAATTCATTATTTTTAAGTTCGAACTGCTTGATTAAAAGATTCATTACTTCTTTTCTGGATCTTCGCCGGATCAGACGCTTTCTTTAAGGGAATCGGCTTGGAAATCGCCGTTATATAGTTAATTTTCGTTCCTTCATAACCTACGAATTTTATAAAAGTTTCGTATATATAAGTCTCGTTGACAAGATAAATGCCAAGCTTATAATTGCGATCGATTTCATAGTCCGTTCTGACGATTTTTTCGGCCAAAAGCATAATATGAGGCAAGGTTTCTTGGAGATATTGAGTTTCATCCTTTTTTGCCTTTTTCATAATGGATTGGATCGATGCACTCTCTAAGACATCTGTCCAATAGATGTAATCTTTCAATTCATTGAGACTCATTCTCTAATTCTTTTTGTGATTCGTTGTAGCCATCATAAAAGCACGCCCCTTTCTTTCTACGATCAGTTTAGCAGATGATGAAAGTATGAATTTGAGGGGGGCATCATAAAAAGATCAGGTTTTCTTTTCCCTGATCTAACCATTTTCATGACGTGCTAGGATCTCCCTGATGACTGCACTTTTTGCATCGGCATAGTCCTGGACATAATGCCATGACGCCTCGGCAAGTTTCTGCTTCGTCTTTTCATAATACAAACGTTCATTGGGATACGTTCTTAAGAGATCACGGAAACGGATCATCCTTAAAGCTTCTACGCACCCAAAGCGAAACACATGAAGATTCACTTCAGGATCATGTCCCTTGAACATGCGATGTTCATACCAGTCTTCTTCACGAATCCGTAACACAAAGCCCGCCTGTTCTAAAGGCCTTACATAACAGCCTTCATCGTTAGGATCATCGACGAAAAGGATCACATCGATGATGGGTTTCGCACTTAAACCCGGCACTGAAGTCGAGCCAACATGTTCGATTTCAATATGTTCATGGGGTAAAGCCTTAATGATTTGTAAGCGTATATTTTCATACTGCTTCGGCCACTCTTTTTGGTAGGAAGATAAATGGATTGGCCCATTGATCTCCTGAGGCTTTCCAATCGTCACTTCTTTTAAATACTGCTCGCTCAAAATCTCCCTCCTTATCTTCTTTCATTCTACTCATCATGACCGACTATAGGCAATGAGCAATTGATGAGAGTTGAAAAACCTTTTGACAGAGGAAAAGGAAACCGTATAATAAGACACATAAATGGCACTCGGTGCCAAAGATCGCTCGCGTTTCACACGCGAGCTTTTTCTATCTATATCAAAAACGCTCCATCATCAAATGGGGCGTTTTGTTTTGAAACAATAAAAACTGGCTAATTATTTAGCCAGTTTATCAATGATCTTGATCATTTCTTCAATTTTCTCTTCACGCTTTTCTTCGTCCTGTGCTTCAAGGACACATGAACGCATATGCGCTGCTAAGATCTCTCGGTTTGCTTTGCCTAGTAACGCCTGGGTCGCCATGATCTGTGTTGAGATGTCAATACAGTAGCGGTCATCTTCCATCATTCTTAAGATGCCATCGATCTGACCGCGTGCTGTTTTTAAATAACGCTCAACCTTCGTATGATCGGCCTTCATTAAGCAATACTTTCGACGCTATAGCCAGCATCGACAACAGCTTTCTTTAAAGTTTCATCATCGACAGGCTTTGATAAAGTTACATAGGCTTTATGATCATCTAATGAGACATTGGCAGTGACACCATCAATGCCATCTAAAGCATTTGTCACATGTTTCACACAGTTCTGACACATCATATCCGGCACAACTAAGACTTTGTCATAAGCCTTGTTAGTGCTAATACCAGTCACTTCATAGCCAGCATCGGCAACGGCTTTCTTGATGTCTTCATCACTCGCTGGACCAGTAATATAAGCTTCCTTGTTTTCGAGTGAAACAAGCGCATCTTCACCATTTAAGTCCTTTAAGGCTTTTGTGACATGAGCGACACAATGTTCACACATCATTCCTTCGATTGAGACAACTTTTTCGCAATTCTCCTTTGATAAACTCATTTGCATCTTCTCCTTTTTCTTATTCTCTTTATTTTTATCACCAGTTGCCTGGTAATTGGTCGTTTTGACATTCGCACTGTGTTTCACTTCTTCATAGACACTTGTCTCTTCATTGAACTGTGGCTTGAAGAAACGTAAACGCAATGCATTACTTACGACAAAGACAGATGAGAAACTCATCGCAAAGGCGCCTAGCATTGGCGATAACTGCCAGCCAAAGGCTGGATAGAAGGCCCCAGCGGCCACTGGAATACAGATGACATTATAGAATAACGCCCAGAATAAGTTCTCTTTAATATTTTTAATCGTTGCATGAGACAAGTCAATCGCATTGACAAGATCCTTTAAGTTATTTTTCATTAAGACGATATCAGCGGAATCGATTGCAATATCAAGACCGGATGTAAAGGAAACGCCAATGTCTGCTCTTGTTAAAGCAGGCGCATCGTTGATCCCGTCACCGACCATAGCGACATTATGTCCTTCTTCCTGTAAGGAACGAACGACAGCTT
The DNA here is from genome assembly GCA_900317015.1 of uncultured Erysipelotrichaceae bacterium. Taxonomy (GTDB): domain Bacteria; phylum Bacillota_I; class Bacilli_A; order Erysipelotrichales; family Coprobacillaceae; genus Intestinibaculum. The sequence goes on from ONFH01000027.1 coordinate 5,142, forward strand.
CCTTATCAGCTGGTAAGACTTCCGCTTTGACATCCATGCCAAGCTTATTGGCAATGGCCGTAGCGGTCACTTTATTATCACCTGTTAACATTAAGGTATGAATACCTTTTGCTTTTAAGGCGGTAATGACATCTATAGATTCAGCCTTGATTTGATCAGCTAAAGCCATTAAGCCAGCATACTGACCATCAATGGCAAAGTAGATGACCGTCTTGCCTTCTTTGGCATAATCTTCATGATCAAATAACTGCACACCATGTTCTTCCATTAAACGCGCATTCCCAGCTAAGATCTCAGAACCCATGATCTTGCCTGACAAGCCCCCACCAGGGATCTCTTGATAATCTGTAACGGTTAAAGGATTGATCTCCTTGTAAGAACTGATGGCCTTTGCTAAAGGATGAGAGGAGTTCATTTCTAATGATAACGCATAATTGATAAAACGTTCATCATTGATCTCTACATCAGTCACCTGAGGCTGACCATATGTTAATGTCCCCGTCTTATCAAAGACGATCGTATCGATCTTAGAGGTATTCTCTAAAGTCTCGGCATCCTTGAATAAGATGCCAAGTTTTGCACCACGACCCGTACCGACCATGATGGCTGTTGGGGTGGCTAAACCTAAGGCACATGGACAAGAAATCACTAAGACCGCAATCCCGTTATTTAAAGCAAACTTGAAGCTTACCCCGGTGAATAACCAAACGATTGTCACAACAACGGCAATGGTAATCACAGCTGGTACGAAGTAACCCGCAATGACATCGGCTAAACGAGCGATTGGCGCTTTTGAGTTCCCAGCTTCTTCAACTAAGGCAATAATTTGTGATAATGTAGACTGATCATTCGTCTTCTTTGTTTCGACAATGATACGACCACTCTTATTAATGGTTGACCCGATCACGAGGTCTCCTTCTTTTTTATCGACTGGAATGGATTCCCCAGTGATCATGGATTCATCAACGGATGTCACACCACTGACAATGACACCATCGACTGGAATAGATTCCCCGCTTTTGACAACGACTTGATCACCAACTCTGATCTCACCAATGGAAACGGTCTTTTCTTCACCATTGTCTAAGACTGTGGCTTCTTCTGGTGCTAAGTCGATCAGACCATTGATGGCATCACTCGTACGTTTCTTACTGCGGGCTTCAAAATACTTTCCTAAGGAGATCAGTGTGACGATCATCGCCGCTGATTCAAAATAGAGATTCATATGATACATATGGGCCATCTTCATATTGCCACGACCTAAATAATAAGCCATCATATAAACGGCATATAAAGAATAAACAGTTGAAGCACCCGAACCGATGGCAATTAACGAATCCATGTTCGGGGCTAAATGGAATAATGACTTAAACCCGCCAATAAAGTATTTGGCATTGATGCTTAAGACGATCAAGCATAACAGAAGTTCTGTTAAGGCAAAGATCATCATGTTCTGATGGCCTAAGAAGATGGATGGAATTCCTGGCCAGCCCATCATCGAACCCATTGATAAATAGAATAGTGGAACCGTAAAGACAAAGGATAAGACGAGCTTATGGAACTGCTGCTTGAGTTCCTTTGACTTACGTTCATTATGGGCTTCGATGTCCTGTGTGACATCGGTCTTGCTTGTTTCTTCACTGGCAGCCACTTTGGCATCATAGCCACCCTTTTGTACGGCTTCGATAATATCTTTTGCCGAAAGTTTTGATTCATCGTAATCCACTTCCATATTTTCGGCAAGCAGATTGACATTGACATCTGATACGCCAGCTAACTTAGCGACGCTTTTATTGACATGGGCCTGACAAGAAGCACATGTCATCCCCATGACATCAAACTTTTGTTTCATCTTGGATACCTCCCACACCCCCTCGGGGGGTCTACACTGTGTATTATAACAGGTTTCTCCAAAAAGAAAATAAATATGCATAAAAAAAGTGTTAGTTTTTGCTAACACTTTAATCTTCTTCGACAATGAAGGCATTGTAGATGGCCTTGATGGCATCTTCAAAGTAAATATTACGTACCCCAACGATGATGTTGAGTTCACTAGACCCCTGGTCGATCATCTTGACGTTGATCTTTTCTTTGGCTAGAGCAGTAAATAATTTTGCAGCGGTGCCACGGTTGGCTTTCATGCCACGACCAACGACCGCAATTAAGGCTAAGTCTGATTCAAGATCGATACGATCTGGATGAACGGCACGATGAATACCGGAGATGACATCCTGTTCATGTTTGACGAAATCTTTCGTATTGACGATGATCGTCATCGTATCGATGCCTGAAGGCATATGTTCAAAGGATAAGCCATAGTCTTCAAAGACCTGCAGAACTTTACGGCCAAAGCCGATCTCAGAGTTCATCATATCTTTTTCGATAGAAACTGTCGCAAATCCTTTCTTACCGGCGATTCCGGTAATGACATGATCTGGACGATGAACGGTTGATTCCACGATCATTGTCCCTGGATCCTGTGGACGGTTGGTATTTTTGATATTGATTGGAATACCGACTGAACGCACTGGGAAAATGGCATTTTCATGAAGTACGCCTGCCCCCATGTAAGAAAGCTCTCTTAATTCAGCATAAGTAATCGTCTGAATCGCCTGTGGTTTGTGGATGATTCGTGGATCAGCCACTAAGAAGCCTGAAACATCGGTCCAGTTTTCATATAAGTTCGCATTTGAACATTTTGCGACGATGGAACCAGAAACGTCACTGCCGCCTCTTGAGAACGTCTGGATCTCATTAGAACCATCATTACGTAAGCCATAGAAGCCTGGAATGACGGCATATTCATGTTCACTTAATGCTTTTTCTAAAAGTGGATCAGTCTGTTTATCATCATAAGCGCCTGATTCATCAATACGGATGACATCAGCTGCATCGATGAAATCAAAGCCGATGTAGTTAGCTAATAATAGACCGTTTAAGTATTCACCACGTGAAACGACATAGTCGAAACCAATGCCGTTTTTAATATTTTCATGGATCTTTGCAAATTCTTCATCTAAAGAATAATCCATTCCTAATTCATCAATGATGGCCTGATAACGACCTCTGATCTCTTTAAAGATGTCTTCAAAGTCCGCTTCGTTTTTATGGGAATAAGCTAAGATGAGTAAGTCTGTGACCTTAGTATCTTCTTTATTTCTTTTCCCTGGTGCACTTGGCACGACATAACGACGATTTGGATCTGCTTTGATAATATTGGACACTTTTTTAAATTGTCCGGCGTCCGCTAGTGAGGAACCGCCAAATTTGACTACTTTTAACATAGTAATTATCTCCCCCATTTTTAATTAGAATAACTGTATTTCTTTCAATAATCAATAAAAAAATGGAGACATTCTGATTTTTTTGAAAGCGATGGACAAGAATCGCCTGTTCTTTTTATGATTCAAACAAATCATTTCTTATTTTTACAAACATTCGTTTGATATTTTGTGATATTCACTTCCTTATTTCCTAAAATATCATGTATAATAGAGAAACAGAGGTGAAGAAAATGCAGTTTTCAAAACGCATGGACGTCTTTGGTGAAAGTATCTTTACAACTCTTGCCAAGATGCGCAGCAAGCGACTTAAAGAAGGAAAAGAAGTCATCGACTTAAGTATCGGTGCCCCTAATATTCCTCCTGTTCAAAGAATCAGAGATCTTCTTTCAAAGGAAGCATTAAAACCAGAAAGTTATTTATATGCCATTACCGATCTTCATGAATTAGATGAAGCGGTCGCTCATTGGTACAAGCGTCGTTATCACGTCACGATCGACCCAAATACTGAAGTGACCAGTATGTTAGGTTCCCAGGAAGGCTTATCCCACTTGGCTTTAACCTTAGTGGATCCTGGTGACATCGTTTTAGTGCCTGATCCCTGCTACCCGATCTTTCGTGATGGACCATTGTTAGCGGGGGCAGACGTACACTATATGCCATTATTAAAAGAGAATGATTACTTGATCGACTTTGAGGCCATTGATCCAGAGGTGGCTAAAAAAGCCAAATTCATGGTTGTCTCTTATCCAAATAACCCAACATGTGGCATTGCCAACCCAGAATTTTATAAGAAGCTCATCGCTTTTGCGAAGAAGTATGACATCATTGTCTTACATGATAATGCCTATTCTGAATTATTATTTGAAGGCGTCGGTCATTCCTTCTTAGAATATGAAGGGGCTAAAGACATTGGTCTGGAATTCAATTCCTTATCGAAGACCTATGGCTTAGCTGGTGCCCGTATCGGCTTTGCGATTGGGAATCCTGAGATCATTGCCCGTTATAAAGTCTTAAAATCAAATATGGACTATGGTATGTTCTTACCTATTCAGAAGGCTGCCATTGAAGCCATCATGGGTGATCAAGCTTGCGTCGAAGAAACACGTGAAGCGTACCGTCATCGTCGTGATCTCTTGATCAATAGTTTCAAGGACGTTGGCTGGGAGATCGATATCCCTAAAGGGACGATGTTCGTCTGGGCGAAGATTCCTGACAAATATAAGAATTCTGAAGACTTTACGTATGACCTGTTCAATAAGACGGGGGTCTTAGTTGTCCCAGGCGCTGCTTTTGGCAAACATGGTGAAGGCTATGTCCGTATGGCCCTTGTTCAAAGTGACGAGACGATCAAACATGCGGCTGACTTGATGGGTCAGACAGATGTATTTAAATAATGATACCTGCGGGTATCATTTTTTTTATGTCATGATAAAAGAGGGAATCGCTTCCCTCTTTCCTTTTATGTAAACGCCTCTAGGCAATGATCAATGGTTCGATATTATGATAAATACGTCCGTTCTTGCATGTTGCGACGTAATAAACTTGATTAAATTCAGGCTTGTAATAAATATCTAAGTCTTCGACCGTGTTCAAACGGATATCATTCGCCTTTAATTCGTTTTTTACTAATTGTTCAATATCTTTTGTGCACTGTCCTTTATTATGGCACTGGATTTCAAACTTACTCATATGTTTTTCCTCCTTTCCTACTCCTCTTTCATTCATTATACTCGAGTATATGAAATTTGTATGAACATATGCTTAAAAATGTATTTGAATTTTCTTTTACTTTTCAAAATATGGCATACAATCCTTGAGCCACTCAATATAAGCCTTCTCTCTCGAGATAGCCCCACTTAAGACTAAGAAATCACCTAAGTTGTCTTCAATCTGTTCTTTTTCCTGATACGCCTGATATTCACCTTCTAAAAAGTCTAGACGCTCTTCATGTTTCACTTTTTGTGATTTTAATAATTGATACGTCTCTTCATGGGTCAGTCGATTACAGAAGAACATACGCAAGCGAAAGACGTCCTTAGCCGTTGGGGCTAACGGTTCATCTTCTCGTAGCCATTCATCAAGCTCAGCGAGTCCTTCCTTTGTGATCGTATAGACCTTCTTTTCCATGACCGTCCCGGTAATGGCAATATCATAATCTAACAACTTCTCCTGTGTTAGTCGCTTTAATTCTGGATAGATCTGACTATGCTTCGCCGACCAGAAGTTCCCCAGTGGTCCTTCAAAGGCTTTTAAAATATCATAGCCGGTCATCGGCTGTTCCGAAACTAATCCTAAGATCGCATATTTTAATGTTCTCATATTATCACCCTTTTCATCATAGCATAAAATATTCACATATTTCTATGTAAATATTGACATGCTTAAAAATACGCGCTAACATTTTCACATGGAGGAAAAAAAGCAAAATGAAATATCAGAAATTATTTAGCCCAATGACCATTGGCAATGTAACGATCAAAAACCGTTTTGCAATGGCTCCAATGGGACCTCTTGGTTTAAGTGACAGTGATGGTGGCTTTAACCAGAGAGGTATCGATTACTACGTTGAACGTGCTAAAGGCGGAACTGGTCTGATCATGACTGGTGTCACATTTGCGGATGATGATGTCGAGCAACATGGTCTGCCTAACTGTCCATCCCCTACGCACAACCCTATTCAGTTTATTCGTACAGCTCGTGAAATGACCGAAAGGATCCATGCCTATAATGCCAAGATCTTCTTACAGATGTCAGCTGGGTTTGGTCGTGTCACGATCCCTACGAACTTAGGTGAGATCCCACCGGTTGCCCCTAGCCCAATTCAGCACCGCTGGTTAGACAAGACGTGCCGTGAATTAACTGTTGATGAAATTCATCATATCGTGAAACAGTTCGGCAATGGTGCCTACAATGCAAAGCGCGCGGGCTTTGATGGCATTCAGATCCATGCCGTTCATGAAGGCTATTTACTTGATCAGTTTGCGATCTCATTATTCAACCACCGCAGTGATGAATATGGTGGCTCGCTAGAAAATCGTTTAAGATTTGCAAAAGAGATCGTGGAAGAGATCCATGCTCGCTGTGGTGAAGATTATCCAGTGACTTTACGTTTCTCATTAAAATCATTCATTAAGCATTTAAGAGATGGCGCTTTACCAGGAGAAGAATTTGTAGAACAAGGTCGAGATATCGATGAAGGCATCGAAGCTGCAAAACTATTAGTTTCTTATGGCTATTGCGCAATGGATGTCGATGTTGGAACTTATGATGCATGGTGGTGGAATCATCCTCCAATGTATATTGAAAAAGGTCCATATCGTAAATATGCAAAGATTGTCAAAGAAAATGTCGATGTTCCTGTCATCTGTGCTGGTCGTATGGATGATCCAGATATGGCCTTAGCTGCCTTAGAAGATGGCACTTGTGATATGATCTCCTTAGGTCGTCCACTCTTAGCTGATCCTGATTATGTCAATAAACTTCGTCGTGGTGATATTCAGGATATTCGTCCATGTTTGTCTTGTCAGGAAGGCTGTATGGGTCGTATCCAGGAATACTCAGCTTTAAACTGTGCGGTTAACCCACAGGCTTGTCGTGAACGTTATGCCGCTTATAATCCTGTCATTGGACAGCCTAAAGAAGTCCTCATCGTTGGTGGCGGTGTCGCTGGTTTAGAAGCTGCTCGTGTCTTAACGATCCGTGGTCATCATGTCCACTTATTTGAAGCCAGTGATCGTTTAGGCGGTAACTTGATTCCTGGTGGTGCTCCTAAATTCAAGGAAGATGATCATCTCCTTGTCAAATGGTATGAATACCAGATGAAGAAGTTAAAGGTCGATGTCACCCTCAATAAAAAAATGACACGTGAAGATGTCTTAAACGGTCATTATGATTCTGTCATTATTGCCACAGGTTCAACACCTAAAGTCTTCTCACTTGGTGATGGTCCAGTCTATACCGCTGAAGATGTCTTAAATAAGAAAGTCGATCCAGGTGAAAAGGTTGCGGTCATCGGTGGCGGTCTTGTCGGCTGTGAATTAGCTTTAGATTTAAAGGAACAAGGTAAGAATGTCGCTTTAGTGGAAGCTTTAGAGAAGCTCTTAGCTTTAAATGGTCCATTATGTGCTGCCAATAAAGAAATGTTGGAACGCTTAGTGCCTTATAAAGGTGTGGACATCTATACCTCATCGAAGGCTGATTCTTATGATGGGAAAGTCTTAAAAGTTCAGACACCAGATGGCTTGAAAGAAATCGAAGCAGACAGTGTTGTCTTAGCAGTTGGCTATAAAGAAGACAATTCTTTATATGAATCTTTACAGTTTGATGTTCCTGACATCCATCTTTTAGGAGATGCTCGTAAGGTCTCTAACATCATGTATGCGATCTGGGATGCCTTTGAAGTTGCCAATCATTTATAATTTTTCAAAGTAGCGATGACGTTTGTCGTCGCTACTTTTCTACTTAAAAACGGATCCTTCGATCCGCCTTTACTGAATATAACGTTTGATGATATTGCCTAATGGTTTGTAGATCAGGAATGTGATCAAAGAAACAAGCCCATATTTCAATAAGTTGAATGGGAACACTGATGTTAAGAACATGGATAAGGAACTGTTGACCCAAGGGGCAACCCCATGTGCCATGGCAACGATCCCAGCCATACTCATCTTGAACATCTTGATATAGAATGGGAAGATCACAAACATATTGGAAACGACCGCAATCACACTTGTCATGATCGTCGAAATGATTAAGCTTAAGACAGCACCCTTTTTCGTACGATGACGACGATAATAGGCACTGGCAACTGCTTCAAAAGCAATTGCTAAAATAAGGTTCGATAATTCCCCAACATACATCGTGCTTGTTGGTTTCAAGACTAATTTTAATAAGATCTTGATACAAGCGGTGATGGCCCCTAACGCTGGACCAAATAAATAGCCACTTAATAAGATTGGAAGATCTGAGAAATCCAATTTTACAAAGGGTAAAACAAAGGGAACGCTGATTTCTAGTAACATCAGCACCGCTGCGATGGCCCCTAACATGGCCATCATGATCATTGCTCGCGTATTGAGTCTTCTTTTTTGCATATACATTTTCTCCTATGATGCAAAAAAATTCCCAGATTTCTCTGGGAATTGAAAAAGTTCTACAACTGCATCATCTTTTTCCATCCGGACTATACCGTCGGTACTGGATTTACACCAGTTCATGCTTACGCTCGCGGACTATCACCGCCGATCAGGAATCTCACCTGCCCCAAAGATTGACTTTGCGTATTCAAGTATAACGCTAAATATTCTATTTGTAAAGTTCTAAAAAACGGATCCGATAAGATCCGTTTTTCTTAGTTTGTAGCAGTTGTATCCGTTGTCGTATTGGTACTATTTCCAGTTAAGTCGACATACGTACGATTTAATGGGAACTGCATGCCTTCATCAGATTCATACATGACTTGGACATACACACCATTGTCATCGATACCTTTGACATCGATCGTACCTTCATATGTCAATTTTTCAGGATCTAAGCACTTCATTTCCACTTTCTTTGTTCCTAGTGGCATTGACATATCATTTGACGCTTCAAGATAGACTTTTGAAACGACTTTCTGTGGTCTGAAATCCGTGATATCAACAGTAACTTTCGTTCCTTCGACCTTCTTGATCGTTAAGATATCTTTATGACCGAAAGCTTTGGCCTTACCATACTGGAACTGCTGAATGGCTTCCGTATTTTCAAATGGTTCCAACTCAATGAGTTCCTTTGTGGCATGTGTCAGCTGTTTCTTAATAGATGCATAGCCATAGATCTCAGATAATGTTGGTGTGCTTGAGAACAAGTTCGTTCCTAAGCCTAAACGTTCCCCATCGATCTTGACACCTAAGGCAGCTAACGTCGTTGGGAAGTTATCCATTGTCGAGAACGTACGCATGTTCTTTGTTTTACGTTTCGCATCGGCATTGATATAAGCTGTGAATGTCTTTCTTGTATAGTCTTTAGAAACTTCGTTCGCATATTCTTGTGACATCGTTGGATGGTCACCATTGACGATGATCGTTGTATTCTTATACCATGACTGAGATTGACACCATTTCACAAAGGCATAGACCTGTCTTGATGAACAAGCCATAACGTTATGATACTGGTCCCCAAATTCATCTTTACAAAGATCGCATTTCCAGCCATTTGGATAATGGGTATCGACTGTTAACATCGTAAAGTTGAATGGTTTTGACTGTGAGGATAAGTTATTTAACTTATTCTTCGCAAACTTAAATAATTTCTGATCTTCATAACCCCAGAAGACACGATAGTTACTTGGAATCTCGCCTTCCTTAACGGCAGCCGTATAATCTTCCATCTGGTAATTGCCATGATCTTTGAAGTACTGTGTACGACCTGCGAAATTCCCATCACTCCCGCACATGAACATCTGGTTATAACCTTTTGCCTCTAGGATATCTCCTAATGTCGTTAAGTTAGGGAAGAATGACTTCTGAGTGATCATCCCATTTTGTGTCATATCGGTTCTAAATGGAAGACCTGATGTCTGGGCTAATAAGCCGCCCATCGTCCAAGTATTACCAGGATATGAATAAGCGCCATTTAATGTGTTATGAGTGCCTGAGAAGTTTTCATTCTGTTCTGATAACTTCGTTAATTCAGGAATCATGTTATATTCAAAGTTTCCACCATTCTTCTTGTCGGCAGATGTCATTTCCATAGATTCCAGATAAATGTAAATTAAGTTTCTCTTTTTCTTAGGGAATGTTAATTTGACATTCGCTGGATCGACATAATGTTCACCGACAAAGGAATTAGATGTATCATCAGCCAAGTAGCTCATGGCATTATACTTATAAGCAAAGCCCCCACTGAAGACACAGATCATCAGACAAGACACCAAGAATAAACAGTTAAGGACAGCACGTCCTCTCTTATGTTTTTTAGCAACCTTATAGATGAGTAATGTTAATAGTAATAAAATACCAACTGGTAATAAGACATATAAAGCAAAGCGACTTGCTAAACCTTGGATCCGTCCATTCAGCACTGAAAGAGAAGCACGATACACTTCCTTTAATGACAGGCCTCCAAATTCTCTTGAGACCCAAAAAGCTGTAAGTCCTAAGGTCATAAAGAGAAAGCTGATCACAAAGACTGCAATCACTTTCATCTTACCTGTCGTATTTCTTTTACTTACCTTCATATTCTCTTCCTTTCCACAAATTTATCTTAATCTTAAGATTTCTTTAACTTTTTACATTCCCCATTATAGCGTGACTTTTTCAATTGTCCATGATATTTTCCCACTTTTTCCCATTTTTTACATAGGGGTTTTTTTCACGAAAATAATTTTATTGATCATACCAAAAATACCTTAAATCAAATTTAACAATTTCTGACTTGATCTTTTTGTAACACTTTTCTTTCCAAAAGAAAGGGAACATGTTAAAATCTGCTCCGTATTTACGAGGAATACAAATTTAGACAAAGGAAGAGGAAAATATGAAAAAAAGATCTCATTTTTCTGGAAAGATTGGCTTTGTCTTATCGGCAGCCGGGGCCTCTGTTGGTCTTGGCAATATCTGGCGATTCCCCTACTTAGCCGCAAAGTATGGTGGTGGAATCTTCTTACTGATCTAAATCGTCTTAGCGCTCACCTTTGGGTATACGATGATCGTTGCCGAAACGTCTTTGGGAAGAATGACGAAGAAATCACCGGTTGGTGCCTTCGCTCATTTTGGACACAGTCTCAAATATAAGTTTGGGGGCTGGATCAATGCGGTCATCCCGATCTTGATCGTTCCTTACTATTCTGTCATTGGCGGTTGGGTCTTAAAATACCTGTTTTCTTATTTTGTGACCCCTTCAAGCAAGATCGCCGCTGACGGCTTCTTCAACACCTTTATTGCCAGTGGCAAAGGTGCCGAATTCTGGTTCTTAGTGTTTACCTTAGCGACCTTGATCATCATCTTTATGGGTGTTCAGAACGGCATTGAACGTGTTTCAAAGATCATGATGCCGATTCTTGTCGTCTTAGCTTTGATCATTTCGATCTACTCATGTACACGACCAGGCGCTGTAGCGGGAATCAAGTATTTCTTAATTCCTAACTTCAAGAACTTCTCCTGGATGACTGTTGTCACAGCCATGGGACAGATGTTCTATTCGCTTTCGATTGCCATGGGGATCCTTATTACCTTTGGCTCTTATACGTCCAAAGATGTTTCGATTGAATCCTCAACATCGAATGTCGAAGTGTTCGATACTTTGATTGCGATGATGGCTGGTCTGATGATCATTCCTGCCGTCTTTGCCTTCTATGGCAAGGATGCCAGTCATACATTGCAGGCCGGTGCTTCTTTAATGTTTATCACGATGCCGAAGGTCTTTGATTCGATGGGCTTAGCTGCCCCAATTGGTGTTGTCTTCTTTACGCTGGTCTTATTTGCGGCTTTAACTTCATCAATTGCTTTATCAGAATCCGCTGTATCCACATTTGAAGATGAAAAAGGCTGGTCTCGAAAGAAAGCGACCGTTGTCGTTGGCGTGATCATGATCATTCTTGGTTCTTTATCCGCTTTAGGCTATGGACCACTCGCTTTCGTGAAGATCTTTGGTCTGCAGTTATTAGACTTCTTTGATTTCTTAACGAACTCGATCATGATGCCAATTGCCGCCTTAGCCACTTGTTTCTTAGTGACTTATCGCATTGGCTTTAAGCGCATCAAAGAAGAGATGACGATCGATGGCAATTCATTTAAACGTGAACCGATCTTCACCTTCATGTGCCGATATTTATGTCCAATCTTTCTGATCATTATCTTGATCTCCTCAGTGGCTAACGTCCTAGGAATCATCAAGATGTAAAAATAGCGACTTCTATCGCTATTTTTTTATTGCTTATGTTCTTGAAAAAGGTGCTGTACAATTTCTAAATACTCTTTACCTAAAGCATTGAGGGTATGATCCTTGCCGATGATATAACCGATCTGCATATTCTGATTGGGATTGTCCTTGTCCGCATGAAAAGGAACGACGACATTATCTTCCCCATTGAGTTCCTCATAAATAATATGAGAACAGAGCGTATAGCCATGTAAAGCATGCATGAAATTAAGCATCGTGGCTCGATCATTCACTTTGATCGTACGGGGATAGTGATGATCACTGAGGATCTCTTCTGCTAAGTAAGACGAATCGGTCTCCCCCTGTTCAAAGGACAAGCAGGGATAAGGTGACAGTTCTTCAAATGAAATCGACGTATGGGTTGCTAAAGGATGATCCTTCGCTAAATACACATAAGCCTGACATTCATAGAGTGGATGAAATTTTAAATTATAGTCCTGTAAAAAAAGGCCATGATTGATTGCATCAATCATGTCCACTGCGGTGTGCGCCATTTTCAATGGCTGCACACCTTTTCCTTTTCTCTC
>ONFH01000097.1 GCA_900317015.1 uncultured Erysipelotrichaceae bacterium
AAGAGCTTACACATATATTTCCTTTACTACTTTCATAAAGAAAAATAGCTAAAATGACACAAAAAACGCCCTTGAAAAGGGAAAAAAGCAGGCATGAACATTCAGCGATTTCCGCTTAAGTTCATGCCATTGATAGGCGTAAAAACCTATCTTTTTTCATTAGAAATCGATAAGAAATACTTGCAAACGGTTACATTTTTTGTTAAAGTATAGTTACTAAAAGAGATACAGACACTGTTGAGAGTAAGATGCCTAGGTGGAGGGCTTGACCGAAGAGATCTAGGAAGTTCTTATTTAGAAAACGTTTGCTCATAGTTATGGGACAGTGGTGAAGAGACTGTATCTCTTTTTCTTGTGGATTTTTTAAATTTGATATTGATTTCATGCACGCTTTTCGCTATATTATTTCATGAATCTTAAGAAAGAAAAAACTGAGGTGAACGAAATGGCTTTATCGAAAGAAATCGGTATCGACTTAGGGACTGCCAATATTCTGATCTATGAGAAGGGTAAGGGCATCGTAGTTAACGAACCTTCGGTCGTTACTATTAATACAGATACAAATAGACCTGTAGCCGTTGGTGAAGAAGCAAGAGAAATGCTCGGGAAAACACCAGGAAACTTAAAAACGATCCGTCCTTTAAAAGACGGTGTGATCGCAGACTTCCAGGTTACAGAGGTTTTGATTACACATTTTATTAACAAGTTGAATTTAAAGGGATTATTTGCCAGACCAGTCATTCTGATCTGTTGCCCAAGTAATATTACATCCATTGAAAGAAGTGCCATCCAGGACGTAGCTTTAAGATGTGGCGCTAAGCGTGTTTACATTGAAGAAGAACCAAAGGTGGCAGCCGTTGGTGCAGGCTTAGATATTTCTAAACCATCCGGGAATATGGTCGTTGATATCGGTGGTGGTACAACTGATATTGCGGTCTTATCTTTAGGAGATATCGTAACTTCACAGTCATTAAAGACGGCTGGTGATAAGATGGATGCTCAAATCGTAAAATATGTTAAGGATAAATATAAATTATTAATTGGTGATTCCACTGCTGAACACGTTAAGATGGAAATCGGCTGTGCTTATGATGGTGATCCAGATAAGAAAGTTGATGTTCGTGGACGTGACTTAGTCACTGGTCTACCAAAGACGATCCAAGTTTCAGAAGCAGAAGTTGAAGAAGCTTTACATGAGATCTGTGAAACCATTTTAGCAAGCGCTAAGCAGGTCTTAGAGCAGACACCTCCAGAATTGTCAGCTGATATCGTCAATAAGGGCGTCTTCCTAACAGGTGGGGGAGCTTTATTACATAACTTAGACAAGTTCATGGAACAGGGCTTGAAAGTCCCAGTCTTTGTCGCCGACAAGCCACTTGACTGCGTTGCAGAAGGCTGCGGTGTTATGCTTGAAAACACAGTCTTCTTAGACTAATACGAAAAAGATGCGCGAGCATCTTTTTTTAACCTTTTAAAATAGATGGCGGTATAATATTCTTAGAGGTGATATTATGGGTAGACTCAAAGACTTACGTAAAATAATCGATGAAGAATTAAAAGATATGGATCCAAACAAAAAGGTGAGTGCGATCGCTCATCTTTATGGCGTGTCCTTAAGTGCGACGCTGATCGCACGTCGTCGTCATGAAAACTCGGAATTAGCCGCCATGGCAGGAATGCTGCACGACATTGCCGCTTACAAAACAGGCAGTTATGATGATCATGCCCATCGTGGAGCGAAGATGGCCGAAGACTTATTAAAAGACCATGCGCTCACAAATGAAGAAGAGACGAAAATGATCGTTTCTGCCATCTACCATCATGATGATAAGCTTGTCGTCGATGGTCCATTTGATGAAGTTTTGAAGGATGCGGATGTGATGCATCATGTCTTTAATGATTTGGATAAACCAGTTAAAGACAAAGAAAAAGCACGTTATGAGGCATTGTGCAAAGAGTTTGGTCTCTAAATGAAATTGTGTTATACTGTTTTCAGGAGGACTTTATTATGGCATTACCAGAACAGACAATCGAATACAGATATGATACACAGCTTTTAATTGCTGGTGAAGATCTTGATGAAGATGAGATCTATGATTATATTTCGCAACATTTCAAAGGTGACTGCTTATTAGCAGTAGGGGATGAAGATTTAATTAAGATTCATTTCCATACGAATGAACCTTGGGATGTCTTAAAATACTGCCGAAGCTTAGGTGAGATTTATGACATCGTTGTCGAAGACATGGATCGTCAGGCAAGAGGATTGAAAGGCTAGAAGAGATCGATCGATCTCTTTTTTATTAGCGCTTATTGACGATTAATGACGATAAAAGGCTCTTTTTTCCATTTCTTTTTTACAAAATGCGAAACATCTTTATAAAAATATTGTTTTGCGTTAGAATGAGTGAGTCTAAAAAG
>ONFH01000185.1 GCA_900317015.1 uncultured Erysipelotrichaceae bacterium
ATATGAAAAAAGCAGACCCTCTCTAGAGTCTGCTCATATAAGTATTATTCAAAGTTGGCAAGTTTTGCTTTGGCAGCTTCATATTTTGCCTGATAATCAGCCTGCTTCTTCTTTTCCTGTTCGACTTTGGCAGCTGGAGCTTTATTGACGAAGTTAGGGTTAGAAAGCATCTTAGCACTACGTGCTAATTCTTTTTCTAATTTGGCAATTTCTTTCTTTGCCTTTTCTTTTTCCGCTTCCATATCAATATACTGACCTAAGTTGATCGATAAAGTATTCCCGCCTTTGATGACTGTATTGGCACTTGTCTTATCGACAGGTAAGTTATAGCCGGCACATTTGGCATTGACTAATTTGGTAATGAATGGTGCCATATCCGTTAATAAGCCTTCAAGAGATTCACTGTTTGTCGTCATGATATATTCCACTTCAACAGCGTTCTTGATGACGTACTGATGTCTGATCTCACGGATGGCTTTCACGATATCAATTAAGTAAGCGAACTGATCATCGATCTTGTCATTGGTGAACGCTGGATCAGCTTTAGGCCATGAAGAGATGACGATGGATTCACACTTATGTGGAATGGCTAAATAGATTTCTTCAGTGACGAATGGCATAAATGGATGTAATAAACGAACGATCGCATTTAAGACATAAACAAGTGTGGAACGAGTGGCCTTCTTGGCTTCTTCATCATCACCATATAATGTTTCCTTTGCTAATTCGATATACCAGCTGCAGAAATCATTCCAGATGAAGTCATAAAGTTCAGAACCAACGTTTCCGAATTCAAACTTATCCATATTGCCGTCGACATCATTGATGACTTCATTTAAACGGTTTAAGATCCACTGATCTGGTAAGTTTAAGTTTTCTAACTTCACATCATCATAGCTCATATCGTCATCAATGTTCATTAAGACGAACTTCGCAGAGTTATAAATCTTATTGATGAAGTGAGAGATGGCTTCAAGCTTCGATGGGACATAACGCATATCCTGACCTGGTGCCGTATTATTTGTTAAGAAGAAACGTAATGTATCCGCACCATACTGATCAATAACATCCATTGGATCGACCCCATTGCCTAAAGACTTAGACATCTTACGACCCTGTTCATCACGGATCAAGCCATGAATCAAGACATGCTTGAATGGACGACGTCCTGTGAATTCAAGAGACTGGAAGATCATTCTTGAGACCCAGAAGAAGATGATATCATAGCCAGTGACTAACGTATCCGTTGGGAAATATCTCTTGAAGAGAGGATCTTCAGTATTTGGCCAGCCCATTGTACTAAATGGCCATAAGGCACTTGAGAACCAAGTATCTAAGACATCTTCATCCTGTTTCCAGTTTTCAATATCTTTTGGTGGTTCTTTACCAACATACACTTCACCAGTGTCCTTATGATACCAAGCTGGAATCTGATGACCCCACCATAACTGACGAGAGATACACCAGTCTTCGACATTTTCCATCCACTGAGTGAAGGTCTTTTCAAAACGATCAGGAACGAAGTTGACACGATCGTCTGTCTTCTGATTTGCAAGCGCAGCTTCTGCTAATGGTTTCATCTTGACGAACCACTGTTTTGATAAACGAGGTTCAACGATGCAATGAGAACGTTCAGAATGACCAACTGGATGGACGATCTCTTCGATATGATCGACAACACCAGCGGCTTCGAAATCCTTAACTAAAGCATCACGGCATTCAAAACGATCCATACCAGCATATTTGCCACAAATCTCATTCATATGTCCATCTTCTGTCATACAGTTAGGCATCGCAAGGCCATATTTCTTTCCTAGCTTAAAGTCATTAGGGTCATGAGCAGGTGTACATTTCATGACACTTGTCCCTTTACCAAGTTCAATATAGTCATCGGCCATGATTGGTAATTCATCTCCATTTGCTGGGTTGATGACTTTCATGCCGACATATTTCTTATAACGATCATCATCTGGATGAACGAAGATGGCTGTATCACCAAACATTGTTTCTGGACGTGTTGTGGCCACAACTAAGATGTCATCAGAACCAACGACATGATACTTAAAGTAATACATATAACCTTTAATATCTTCATGATACACTTCGATATCGCTTAAAGCTGTTCTCTGGACTGGGTCCCAGTTGATGATACGTTCACCCTGATAGATGAGGCCCTTGTTATAAAGGGTCACGAAGACTGTCTTAACGGCATCGCTTAAACCTTCATCTAAGGTAAAACGTTCTTTAGAATAATCCAAAGATAAACCTAATTTGGCCCACTGAGAACGGATGATATTGGCATATTCTTCCTTCCAGCTCCAGGCTTTTTCTAGGAACTTTTCACGACCTAAGTCATAACGTGAGATCCCTTCTTCACGCATACGGGCTTCCACTTTCGCCTGTGTGGCGATGCCGGCATGGTCCATACCAGGCATCCATAAGGCATCATAGCCCTGCATCTTTTTATAACGAATAATAATATCCTGTAAAGTTGTATCCCAGGCATGCCCTAAATGTAACTTACCTGTGACATTTGGTGGGGGAATGACGATACTGTAAGGTTTCTTTGAAGTATCACCAGCTTCAAAATATCCCTTTTTGACCCAGTTGTCATACTTGCCACTTTCTACTTTATGGTGATCATACTGATCTGCTAATTTCAT
>ONFH01000042.1 GCA_900317015.1 uncultured Erysipelotrichaceae bacterium
AATTTTCCATTGAGTGACCTTCATGATCTCCATGAGCAGGAACATATCAAGCCGAAGAACTTTACACGGGAAAGATTACCAATCAGTGATCTCTGTGATGTCTTTGTTGGAACGACTAAAAATGGGGAAGAAGTGCCTTTAAACTTAGCTGACTATTTGCTTGTCAATGTTTCTGATCTAAAGGATGGCCACATTGATCTTAGCAGCGTCAAAGGGTTTCGTGATCAGGCTGATCTTTCCACTTATCAGATCCAAAAGGGAGACATCTTAGTGACGATCAAAGGATCGATGAAGAACATTGCCTATGTCAAAGATGCACCCAATGTTCGTTTGATCCCATCAAGTAATATAGCGGTCGTTAGAGTGCACTCCAAAGTCCTTTTAGCATCTTATCTTTATCTCTTTTTAACAAGTGAGATCGGGCAACATCTCTTAGATCATATTAAAAAGACCAAGACATCAATGAACCTGAATCGTAATGAGATCTTAGATCTGGAAGTGCCCATCTTAGATCTCACCAATCAGAAAGATCTGATCAAGAAATACCATCATTTAAAAAAGAAGCGAGAACGCTTATTAAAACAATTAGATGAAGTGAATAAAGAGATCGCTCAGATCTTGATTTAAAGTGTTAAGTAAAAATACTTGACACTTTTATTTATTATGTTAGAATGTATGAGTCATAAAAATTAAATGAAATTAATGGAGGATATACATATGGCAGTTAAATTAAGATTAAAGAGAATGGGTGCTAAGAAATCACCTTTCTATAGAATTGTAGCAGCTGATTCAAGATTCCCAAGAGATGGTCGTTTCATTGAACAGTTAGGCACTTACGATCCACGTCAGGATCCAGCTAAGGTGACTTTAAAGCATGATGAAATCATGAAATGGTTATCAACTGGTGCTCAGCCTTCAGATACAGTTAGAAACATCTTATCTAAAGAAGGTATCATGAAGGAATTCGCAGAATCTAAGAAGGCTAAGTAATTATGGATTACGTCAAAACCTTGCTTGATATCTGTCGCGAATTAGTGACAGACAAGGATCGTTTAGAAGTCCGTGAAATGCCTTCACTCGATGAAGATACAGTTGTTCTGTATGTTTATGCAGATCATAAAGATATTTCTAAGTTAATTGGCAGAAAAGGTGTGATGGCGAATTCCATCAGACGTTTAATGTCAGTTGAAGGTCATTTAGGTCATAAACGTTTAGATATCAAGTTTGAATCTTACGGCGAAGAATAAGGATGTCATCGTACATCCTTTTTTTATAGGAGAGACTTATGGAAAAAGAAAAGGTATTAGTTGGTAAAATTGGCAAACCTTTTGGCTTAAAAGGGGAGGCAAGAATTGAATGTTATACAGATTTCCCAGATGAACGATTTGCGGTCGGCAGTGAATTATTTATGCGTGATCATGGTAAGGATCAACCGGTCACTGTTGTGACACATCGAATCCATAAGGGTGATCTTGTTTCTTTTGAAAATATGCAGGACATCAATATCATTGAACAGTATCGTGGTCTTGAATTATATGCTTATAAAGATGATGAGCTCTTAGATGAAGGCGAAGTCTGGGTCTCTGACTTAATTGGCTGTGACGTTTATAACTATGGGAAGCGCATCGGGAAAGTTGAAGACTTCTATGATAATACCGCTCAGGGTCTTCTTTTAGTCATCGTCAATGGTAAGCGTGTCATGATCCCTTATGTCGATGCCTTTGTGAAAAACAAGGATCTTGAACATAAGCGTATTGATGTGGAACTGATCAAAGGATTTATTGATGATGAAGATTGATATTTTATCCCTCTTCCCGGAAATGTTTGAAGGCTTCACGCATACTTCAATCATTAAAAGAGCGATTGAAAAAGGGGTCGTTGACATAAAGATCCATAACTTTAGAGAATTTGCCCATGACCGTCATCAAAGCGTTGATGATACACCTTATGGTGGTGGACAGGGCATGGTCCTTATGTGTCAGCCTTTATTAGACTGCCTTAAGACCGTTGTCACGAAAGAGTCATTAGTCATTTTAATGTCTCCTCAAGGCGCCACATTTAGTCAGAAGATGGCCGTTGATCTTTCCAAAGAGAAACATTTAGTCATCATCTGTGGTCACTATGAAGGCTTTGATGAACGCATCCGTGACTATGTCGACTTAGAGGTGTCCATTGGTGACTATGTCTTAACTGGTGGGGAACTTTCTAGTATGGTCATCACCGATGCGGTGACAAGATTATTACATGGGGCCATCCGTGATGAATCTCATGAGGATGATTCCTTCTCTAATGGCTTACTTGAATACCCACAATACACGCATCCTGCCGTTTATGATGGCCAGGAAGTGCCAGCCGTATTACTCAGCGGACATCATGAAAACATTCGTAAATGGCGCTTAAAAGAGTCATTAAGACGAACATTAGTCAGACGTCCTGATCTTCTTGAAAATCGAGAATTTACGAGTGAAGAACGAGCCTTTTTAAAAGAGATCAAGGCCGAAATGAAAAAATAAAAATGTGCTTGCGAAGACTTTATGGCCATGTTATAATGTGCAAGTCGTAAGACTGCAGAAGCTCCGCTGTCAATAGATATGAACTTCCTAAGACAAAAAATTGTATGGAGGATATTGCAAAATGAATATGCAGTTAATTGATGAAATTACTAAAGATCAGTTAAGAAATGATGTACCAGATTTCAAACCTGGCGATACTTTAAAAGTATACGTAAAGATTCAGGAAGGTAACAAGACACGTACTCAGTTATTCGAAGGTGTCTGCATTGCTAGAAAAGGCCATGGCATTTCTGAAACTTTCACAGTTAGAAAGATTTCTTATGGCGTTGGCGTTGAACGTGTATTCCCTGTTCACACACCAATCATTGATCATATCGAAGTAGCTCGTGTTGGTAAGGTTCGTAGAGCGAAATTACATTACTTACGTAACTTATCTGGTAAGGCTGCTAGAATTAAAGAAGTACGTTAATTAACGAGAAGAGGATGGGGGGTCGACCCATCCTTTTTTTATTGGAGAAACATTATGGCAAAGAAACAATTAAACAAAAGAAAAATTATCATCCTGGCCATTTCCCCCTTTCTTCTTTTTGGCTTTTCATTATATGTTTTGATCCTGCCTATTAAAGTGGATGGGGAATCCATGATGAACACATTACATAATGGGGACTTAGCCTTTGTCTCAAAGACCGGTCTAAGTCGTACACATCGTTTTGATATCGTCGTCATCAGCTCAAAGAAGCTGCATGAAAAGATCATTAAACGTGTCATTGGGCTGCCAAATGAGACGATCGAATATAAGGATGATCGTCTTTATGTCAATGGCAAGTATGTCAAAGAACCATTCCTAGATCCAGCATGGATGGCAAGACAGAAGGCCCGTTTAAAAGATAAGTACTATACCCATAACTTCCGTATTACCTTAAATAAAGATGAATATTTCTGTATGGGGGATAACCGCTTGAATTCGGTGGATTCAAGAGATCTAGGCCCATTCTCACTCAGCGAACTGAGAGGTCGTGGCGGTTTTGTCCTCTTACCAATTGATCGTATCAAAGCATTAAAATAGGAGGTGGCAAGATGGCCCAAATACAATGGTATCCAGGACATATGGCGAAAGCAGAACGTGAAATCGCCTCACGCATCAAGCTCATCGATATCGTGATCGAGCTTGTCGATGCAAGAGCGCCATTGTCTTCTAAAAATAGAACATTTGATCATATTATTAATAATAAGCCAAGACTCTTAGTCATGACTAAGAAAGACTTAGCCGACAATCAAGCCAGTCAAGAGTGGCAGGCCTACTTTGAAAAGCAGGGCTATGGGGTCTTATTATGTAATATGAAGAACTTCAATGAATATCAGAAGATCATTCAGAAGTGTCGTGAGATCTTAAAAGAAAAGCTAGAAAGAGAAGCGAAGCGAGGCTTAAAGCCTCGTCCCATTCGAGCTATGGTCATCGGTGTTCCTAACGTTGGCAAATCGACATTTATCAATGCTTTAGCAAAACGTAAGGCAGCTGTCACAGGCAACCGTCCTGGGGTAACGAAGTCCCAGCAGATCATTCGTGTCGCAAAAGACTTTGAACTGTTTGATACACCGGGTGTCTTAGCCCCTAAATATAATGATGAAGAGCAGGCAAGAAATGTCGCTCTCATCGGTTCCATCAAGCAGGATATCTTACCGAGAGATGATCTGATGATCTATGCTTTAAAATATTTGAATAAACATTATCCAGATGCCTTAAAAGCACGTTATGACTTAACAATCGACAAAGACACGGACTGGGTCGTGCCAGCCTTTGATCAAATCGCCAAGGTGCGTGCGGTGAAGAAAGTCCGTGGGGAAACAGACTATGACCGTGTTATGGATATCTTCTTTAAGGACTTATTAGATGGGGCCTTTGGGAAGATCAGCTGGGAGCGTGTAAGCGAATGTGTGAAAGACTAGCTTATGAACAGAAAGCCTATGAGGCTGGCTATAAGCATATCATCGGTTTAGATGAAGCCGGACGTGGTCCGATGGCTGGTCCCTTAGTGGTTGCTGGGGTCATCTTTCCTGAAGGCTATTATGATGAACGCATCAATGACTCCAAGAAGCTTACGGAAAAGAAACGTGAAGCCTTATTTGATGTCATTAAGGAACATGCGTTAGCTTACTATATTCAGATCATGAGCGTCGAAGAAGTGGATGAGCTCAATGTCTATCAGGCTTCTAAAGAAGGGATGATCCGCTGTATTGAGAAAATTGATGTCAAACCTGACTTTGCCTTAACGGATGCGATGCCAATTGGTTCAGTCTTACTCCATGAAGCCATCGTTAAAGGTGATGGGAAAAGCATCTCCATTGGCGCTGCTTCTATTCTTGCCAAGGTGACAAGAGATCATATTATGATCGAATATGCCAAACAGTATCCTGAATATGGCTTTGAAAAGCATAAAGGGTATCCGACTAAGGCCCATAAAGAAGCCTTACAGAAGTACGGTGTGACACCGATCCATCGTAAGTCCTTTGGCCCCGTCCAGGAAGCTTTGCATAAACAGCTCAATATTTTCGATGATCTTTAAGATTCGTTTAGAAAACTTTTAGGATTTGAATATTGATTATTAACAAAATGATGGTATAGTTAACGCGTATTCAATAGAGAAAGGATTCAAATATGTTACTTAAATTATTTGTAAGTTTTTTATTTGGGGTCGTTGAAGGGATCACGGAATGGCTTCCGGTCAGCTCAACGGGCCATATGATTTTATTAAACCAGTTTGTTTCATTAGAAAAACTGACAAGTGCAGATTTCTATTCAATGTTTGAAGTGGTCATCCAGTTAGGCGCCATCTTAGCCGTTGTCGTGATCTTCTGGAAACAGATCTGGCCATTTAGAAACGATAAGTCAAAAGAAGGGGCTGAACGTTACGTCAACCCAAGCATCATTCGTTTATGGGTAAGAATTTTAATTGCCTGTGTCCCAGCTGCCATCGTTGGTTTATTATTCGATGATGTCTTTGAAGCTTTATTCTATAATCCAGTGTGTGTTGCAATCGCCTTGATCGTCTTTGGTGTGGCTTTCATCGTTGTCGAAAACAAAAACAAAGACCTAAAGCCAAAAATTACATCACTGAGACAGATCTCACCAAGAACGGCTTTAATTATTGGTGTTTTCCAGTTGATCGCCGCAATCTTCCCAGGAACTTCTCGTTCTGGTTCGACGATCTTAGGGGCTTTAGCCATCGGTGTCTCACGTACAGTGGCTGCTGAGTTTACATTCTTCTTAGCCATCCCTGTTATGTTTGGGGCTTCATTATTAAAGATCGCTAAATTTGGTTTAGCCTTCACTGGTGAACAGGCATTGATCTTAGCTGTCGGCTGTATCGTTGCCTTCGTGACATCCATGTTGATCATCAAGTTCTTAATGGATTATATCAAGAAGCATGACTTCAAGGTCTTCGGCTGGTACCGAATCGTCTTAGGTCTCTTAGTTCTTGCTTATTTCTTCATTATTAAATAATTTTA
>ONFH01000003.1 GCA_900317015.1 uncultured Erysipelotrichaceae bacterium
GATATCAAAGTTGGTGTACTTATGAACTGATCTGTTCTCTCTGAAACTGATGCTCTTCAGAAGGTCAAAATAGTGGGCATCCTCAAGAAACTTGTTCATGAGGACGGCACCGCCGTCGCTGGATAAGTTACCTGCATTAAATTTACTGTTGCATAAAACCGCTTCATTATGTATCATGTGTTCGTGGCTCCTTTGTTTAGTTAGTTTGCAATTCTATTATACAGGAACCACACCTAGAAAGCAGCACCCAAAGGGTGTAAACATACAAAAGGTACATTGATCCATGATGACGGAAATCATATGAGTTAATGTACCTTTTTTACATATACATAGTTATATGGATTTTATTACAAGAATTATTCAGGTTCTATATGGTCTTAAGACCTGTGACGACAAAAGTTTTAACATTCTTAAATGAAAAGTTAGCATAAAAGAAAAATTTATTTCATAGATTCACAAAGAAGGTGGAGTTTTTGTCAACTCTCCTTCTTTTTTGATGACTAAAAACATCAGTAAGTGCACTTACTGATGTCCAAGTTTAAGCTTTCAGTTTTTGAAGAAGTTTAGAAAATTGCGTGAGGATCTCCTGCTTTGTCTTTTCGCTAGGATGAGACAGATAGTAACGAACACATGATGACATTGCTCCTAGCAACATTTGCATTGCAATATCGATGTTGATGGACTCATCGTTGAGATCTTTACGTAAATGATCTTCAAATTCATTGATCACCTCTTGAGAAAGCGAATCCATCATCAGGGAGAGAAGCTGATCAGATAAGATATGCGTAATCATTTTTTGATGATGATCTACAAAAGCAAAGGCATTTTTTAAAAAGGATAAATAATAATCTTCAGGATGTTCCTGATCATAAACGATTTCTGACTGTTTAAGATAATTATGACGTAATTGTGTGACCATGAACGAAAAGAAATCGTACTTATCAGAAAAATGATTATAAAATGTAGCCGTTCTTGTTCTCGCCTTTTCACAAAGCTCTTTGACTGTGATCTTTTCAAAGTCTTTTTCTTCTAAAAGTTCACTAAAGGCATTGATCAATGCATCATAAATCTTTTGTGTTCGTAAATCCGTTCTGCCCTCTTTCATTTTCATGCTCCTTACACTCACTTTTTAATGATGATCGTATTAGACATGTGCCCGTTCATCTTCACAACCAACATAGTTGTATTCATAGATCATTGTACCAGAACTTTCACTTGTCTTGCCCTTTTTTGTGATTTTAACATTCCCATCTGCAAAAAAGCGCATATAAACAGGCTGAATATGAGCACGATCAAAAAGTTCTTTCGTTCCACCGACAACTTTGTCCATATCAGTGAGCCCCGCTTTTTTCGCTCTTTCCAGAGCTTCTTCTTGATTGGCAGACGCATTGCCATAAGTGTCTCTTAATTCAAAAAGCTCTTTCCATGTCACATTAAATTCGACCTGTGCATTCCCATTATCAAAGAGATAATGCTAGTTTTTGGGAATTTCTTTCCTGATGAGGTCATCTCTAATTTCGTCTGTTTTGTAAAATGACCATTGGTTTCAAATACAATTTCACCTGTTTGTTGATCAGCGACAATAAAGAATGGAATATTTGTAAATGCGAATTGCTCGCTGCATACAAAGTCATAAATATAGACGATATATTGGTCGGTATACATTCTTCCCCACAGCCAGTGATGAAAGGCCTGGAATAAAGAAATATTCATCCATTGGTGATCATGATAACCAACACCAGAGACAGGGATCGTTTTGCCATCATAAGTCAGCGTTCCCGTGACTTCACATTTTGGAACACAAAGATCGGTATAATAATATTCATCGTGATCACCTAAGGCAATCTCTGATGTCCCCTGTCTAAATGGTTTCGTTAAGGCATGATAATGCAGATCACAGGCTAATGTCGCTGTTTGAATATGGATATCATAGTTTTCAAAATCGCTAGTACAATAATTTTCACCATAATGCACGTCACATTTTTCCTTACTCATTGAACAATTTGCCATATCTTCAAATGCAAACTCCTGTGTTGTTTGGCCATTTGGTCTTGTGATATCAAGATTTAAATTAGGAGTAAACCCTTTTTTCTTCATGCCTTCCATCGTGGAAGGACGAAAACCAATGATCACCTTACTGCCATCATCAAAGTTGGCATCAAAATACCA
>ONFH01000228.1 GCA_900317015.1 uncultured Erysipelotrichaceae bacterium
AGTCTTATATTCAGAATCAGTGAGGGGGCATTCATCCACGCCCATATCAGAGATATGGACGTGGTACTCTGCCCTTTTTAATAGAAACTGATACTCCCCATTTCTATTCATCAGTTTCTCTGTACTCCTTTATAAGACGAATGAATCATGAAACAGTGAGTCTTAGTGAGACATGGTGAAAGCATATGGAATCAGAAGAATCTCTTTACTGGAGAAAGCGTAGTAGATCTTTAGACAAGGCCATAAAGAAGCCAAGCAGGCTGTTTGATCTTAAAAGAGAAACACCATGATCTTGGAAATCAGGAACTGATCAAAGCCAAAATGGCAGCCGTTGCCAATCAGGGCAAGAAAAACGTATCACCTTCTTAGAAAAGGGCTGTTCAGAGCGCTTTTCCATCGTTTATAATAGAAGGCGAAAGGGTGATACTATGATTGGTGTGAGTGCGTGTCTGGTAGGAATCAACTGTACCTACCGTGGGGATTCTAATGAACAAGAAAAACTAAAAAAATTATATGAAGAAGGGCAGTGTGTGACGATCTGTCCAGAAGTGTTAGGGGGTCTATCGATTCCTCGTGATCCTGCAGAGATCGTCAGTGAAGACCCATTGACTTTAAAGACGATCCATGGTGTCGATGTCACAAAGGAATATCTCAAAGGTGCAGAGAAAGCTTTAGAGATCCTTCAGGAGCATCAGATTGATACGGTGATCTTAAAAGCCAACAGTCCAAGCTGTGGGGTCGGCCATGTCTATGATGGCACCTTCAGCCATACACTTGTGAATCAGGATGGTGTGACGGCTCGTCTTTTCAAACAACATGGCATAAAGGTCATGACAGAAAAAGATCTCTAATTTTGTTTTATTTCTTTTTAATCGAAACACTTATTTGAAATAAAACAAAACGTCCCGTCCACATTCCTTTTTGTACTCAAAAGGCGTGTTATGATGGAATTATGGAAGGAGATCACTATGAATAGAGAAGAAATGAGAATAAAAAATGTTCGAATGTTAGAGGAGACTTTACAAATTTGTGAACAAGGGACCTATGAAGACCAGAATCATTTTGTAGCCTTACAGTTAAATAAGAAACAGATGAAGATGGCAAAGGTCTTTTTTCCAGAGAATCTTGACTCCTTAGATGTTTCTAATGTCCAAAGTTTTACAGACACAAAAACGGATGTCGTGAACTGTGATTCGTTTACTTTAGCAAGACGTCTCAAAAAGGAAGATCCTCATGCCAAGGTGCTCGTCCTCAATTTAGCAAATGCTCATCATAAAGGCGGCGGAGTCCTTCATGGGGCGATGGCTCAGGAGGAAGACCTCTGTCGGAAAAGTTCATTATTATTATCATTAGAAGGGAAAGAGGCAGCACCGTTTTACCACTTTAATCAGCGCTATCGTTCAAGCTATGGCACCGATGCGATGATGATCTCACCATATGTCGAGGTCATCAAGGATGAGTTTGGCGCAACGCTTTCAAAAACGGAAGTGGTGAGTGTTCTGACGTGTGCTGCTCCATGTCTTCCTAGAGGTGGGTATAAAGTCTTCTATACAAAAGAAGACTATGAAGGCTTTATGAGGAAACGCATGTTCAATATGTACAAGTGTGCGGCCTCTCAGGGCTATGATACGCTTGTCTTAGGGGCTTTTGGCTGTGGTGCTTTTCAAAATGATGCCAACGATGTGGCGAAGCTCTTTAAACAAGCGCTTGATGCATTTGATCCGCAACGTTTTCGTACCGTTGATTTTGCGGTCCTGGATCGTACATATCAAAAATATAATTTTCAGGCGTTCGAACATATCTTTGGATCATCTCGTTAATATAATTTTAATAAGATTTCTGTTTTATATTTCAGAAGTCTTTTTTTGCTTTTATAAAAAGATATGATAAATGCGACGTAAATTATTTTAAGCGGATGAGAATCCTTGTTTGAAAGCGATGAGCGTGATAAGTTAAAATGTGAATAAAAAAGCAAGGGATTACATATGAAGAGAAATATAAAGAAAAATTTGATCATCGTTCTCTGTTTATTTGTCGCGGGCTCATTGTTTGCCGGTATAAGACTGAGATTTCAGAAAACGAGTTTAGAAAATGAAGGGCGAAACCGTGCACAGCTGTTCGCTCAGGTCTATATGGATCGTATTCGTGAAAGCCTGATCAATTCAGCCACGGTCACCAAGACAGTTGAATATGCCATTATATCAAATAATGGAAAGCTTACGAATTATAAAAAGATTCCTGCGTCTATGTATGAGTATAAGCCTTATCTTCATAATTTACAGATCGCTTATCGTCATCATGTGGAACAGATCTATCCCAAAAAAGAAGACAAGGCAGAGCATGATCCTAAGATCAATAAGATCTGTAACTATTCCATCACACATAATAAAATAACGATCGGAGGGCCGATGCCTTTAGAAAATAATATGCCGGGCATCGTGATCCGCAATCCAATTTTTATCAAGCATAATGGAAAAAGACGGTTTCTTTGTTTTGTGATTGCCATCGTAGATGTGCATATCCTCATGTCAAGTGTCTCTGAAGCACTGAAGAAAAATGGCTATGACTTTGAATTACAGAAAACAGACACGTACCATAAGACCTATGACACTCTTGTCAAAGAAGGACGTTCGAGTCTGAAGACAGACGTGAATACCAGTTTTACATTTTGTGCCTGTAAGTAGCGACTCATCTTTTGAATTAGAAGAATGGACGTTTCAAATGTAAAAGAAACGATCTTTTTAAGTCTTAAGAAGGATGACTTGATCTTGAAAAGACTATGATAAATTCATCAGAAAATATATTCCGCTTGTCTTTCATTTAAGGATTTTAACGGTAAAATAAAAGATGGAATATGCAAATTTCAAAAAAAGAAATCAGAAGGGAATGGAAGGTCACACGAATCGTTGAATAATTAATTTCAAAGTGCTAATATGATTCAAGTGGGTAAGGGTTAGTCTTTTTAATTTTCTGAGAAAGAGGTACAGGTTATGGAGAACATGTCTTCAGGGTGTTACATGATCGATGACGACTATAATGTCGTGAGCGTGAACAAGACCGCAAAATTGATTTATCCACAGATCAAAGTGGGAGAGAAGTGTTATCGCTGTTTGTCCCAAATGGATGAACCATGTGGTCCGTGTCCCGTAAAAAATAAGGTCAAAGGACCAAAATCATATCGTGATCCGATTCGTAATATTATGGAGACCGTTGATGCGGTGGATATTCCCGTTGCCAATCATGGCGTGTGTCATGCATTGATCTTTTCAACAGTCGGTGATGATGCTAAGATCGCATCGACATTACCGACCAATAACGAGGAATTGCGGGAACTGGCCTTGATCAAGTCATTAACATCTGATTTTGCCCATGTCTTTATTGTCAATCTAGAAACACGAATGTGCTATCCGTATCGTTTAAACACAAAAGACGCACGATCAAAGCATTCAAATGATCCAGTCGATTTTACAAAGACATTTCAACAACGTGTTGATCAATACATTATTGATGAAGACCGTGAGATGATTCTCAAGAATGGTTCTCTTGAAAATATTGTAAAACAATTAAAGGCCAACGATTCTTATTTGATTCATTTTCGTGCGCTGATCAAAGGTGAGCTTCATTATTACTTTGCAAAGTTCGTCAGAATCGGAGAAGCGGATGATTTTGATCAGATCGTCGTCGGTATGTGCTGTGAAGATGAGAGCGTCATGATGATCAATGAAATGAATGAATTAGAGAAGAATCTCTCATTAGTGGAAATTGATGAATTGACACATCTTTATACAAAGGAAGCGTTTCGTATTTATGGCGAAAGGATGCGCCATGAAAATCAAAATATCGACTTTGATTTCTGTGTACTCAAGATTGAAAACTTATGTACCTTGACGAATCAGTATGGACGCATTGCGGTCGATCATATGCTAGAGATGATCGGCAATGGACTGATTCAGGCAAAGAATAATTATACAAGTCTTTCTTATTTTGGCACCGGTGTGTTTGCGTGCTATCGTCAAACGATGAGCCATGAAGATCGCAAGATGGGCTGTGAAGCTTTTGCGGATATGATTCGAGAGCAAAGCAATATGAGCAATATTTCCATCAAGTGGTCAACGTATGTTGCGCCAAAGAAGGAACTGACGATCGATGAGATCATTGAAAATACAAATTACGCCCTTTCAAAGATCTATGATGCGAATGTCGATTATGTGGAATTTGATCAGAAGATGATCGATCTCATGAATGAAGAAAATGAGATCGCCAGTCGCTTAGAAACGGCCTTGGCCAATCATGAGATCCAGGTCTGGTTACAGCCACAGATCGATGCCAAGACACGGAGGGTCGTCAGTGCTGAAGCCTTAGCCCGCTGGATCAAGAGCGATGGGACGATGATCTCGCCAGGGAAATTCATTCCTATTTTAGAAAAGGAAGGGAAAGTTCGTCTGCTTGATCACTATGTCTTTTTAGAGGCCTGTCGTTTAGAAAAGCAACTTTTATCTCAGGGCATCACGTTACCGATCTCCGTGAATTTATCACGTGTGAGCGTCTATGATGAGGACGTAGCCAGCAGCTATTATGAGATGGCGCTTCAAGAGGGGAACATCATCTCATATTTACCAATTGAAATTACAGAAAGTGCAGCCGTCAGTGATATGAAGATCCAGGAACTTGCCAACAAGTTCAATTCGTACGGCTTTGAATTACATATGGATGATTTTGGCAGTGGCTTTTCGACGTTAGCAGCGCTAGAAACATTACCGTTTACGACGATCAAGCTCGATCGTTCTTTGATTGAACTGATTGGTTCAAAAAGCGGTGAATCGCTCTTAGCCCATACGGTCGGATATGCCAAAGAGACGGGCAAAACAGTCATTGCCGAAGGGGTTGAATTGAAGGAACAGTATGAATTTCTCAAACGGATTGGCTGTGATATTATTCAGGGCTTCTACTTTGCCAAGCCAATGTGTCAAAAAGATTTTATAAATTTAATAAGTATAAAGGGTTGTGATTAAGGATGGAAAATGAATTTCGGCCTGATTTCTTTGGGGATTTCCCTAGTGCATCGGCAATTTTTAAGCTCGTCTATGACAAGACAGGTGAGAAAGTCATTGATACAGAATATATCTTCGTAAATGAAAAATATTGTCAATTATCAGGTAAAACAATGGATGAACTTATAGGGCATAGTTTTCGTGCGACCTATGATAATGCAGACGTGAAATGGTTTGAATACTGTCAGATTGCAGATCAAAAACAGGAAGTTTTAACGGATCATATTTTTTCTCAAGAGATTAAACATTGGCTCATCTTTAGTGTGGGTCCAACCTCACGTTCTGGCTATGTGTGTTATAACTTTAATATCATTGATGAACAGCGCCAGAAAGAAATTCTTAAAAGTCGTGTGAGTTTTACGAATGAAACAGTCTTAAAGATTTCTACAGCACTTAACTCTGAGAAAGATTATGAGACATCTATGAATGAAGCATTAACCATTTTAGGCAATGCCATTCAG
The DNA here is from genome assembly GCA_900317015.1 of uncultured Erysipelotrichaceae bacterium. Lineage (GTDB taxonomy): Bacteria > Bacillota_I > Bacilli_A > Erysipelotrichales > Coprobacillaceae > Intestinibaculum. The sequence goes on from ONFH01000228.1 coordinate 5,513, forward strand.
TCAGATCGTACCTATGTCTTAGAAACTGATATGGTGACGATCGATAATACGTTTGAATGGTGTAATGAGGGTATTACTTCAGAAATAGATTCTCTGCAGAACGTTGATTATGATGAATACATGCGCTCATGGGAGGTTTTCACGCGAGATAATGGTCTCGTGTTTATGCCTGATCTTGAAGAATTAAGGGATGATTATCCAAATGATTATGCGATTTTACATAGACAGGGTATTTCAAGCTTGATTGCTGCCCCGATGTATAATAAAGGAAAGTTAATTGGTTACTTGGGTGCCGATAATTTTGTGTATTCTGATTTGATTAATACGCGTACGATTTTGGAAATGGCTGCTACTTTTATTAGTATGAAGATCTCCTATCATCGTGTCTTACTTGAACTTGATTATATGAGTCATTACGATGTGCTGACAGGTGTTCATAATCGTAATGCCTTACTCAAAAAAATTGCAGCGTTAGAATCATTAGAAGGATCGGCCGGCATTGTCTTTGCGGATTTGAATGGCCTGAAACAGATTAATGATACCTTTGGTCATAGTGTCGGCGATGAAGCGTTACGTGATGTTGCGAATATCTTGTGTAAACATTTTGGACCAGCTAATGTCTATCGTGAAGGTGGCGATGAATTTGTCGTTATTTTACCAATGATCTCAAAGATGGAATTTTCAAGACTGCAAGATCAAATTCGTAAAAATAACACGACTTCAAGAGGCACTGTCATTGCGTTAGGCTTTGCTTTTGAGGAAGACATTCATCACATTAAGGATTCAATTATTTTGGCTGATCATCGTATGTATGATGATAAGAAGGATTACTATACGATTCATGATCGCCGTAAATCAGCAAATTGATATAAGAGGGAAAAGTGGGTTTCGTAAGAAACTCCTTTTTATTTTTCACGAGAGCGCTTTTATGATACAAATAGCTAGGTATAACTAATGAATATAGAAAGAACTATACTCTATAGATTGACTTCATTTGTAAGAACACATAAAATGGGAAAAACTACTAAATCAGTAGGGAAAGGAGACCATGAATGAATACATTGATTTTTCAGTCAGATTTTGGTATTGGTGATGGTGCTGTCAGCGCGATGTATGGCGTGGCCAACAGTGTCTGTCCCGATTTGCATATTTATGATTTGACGCACGATATTACGCCTTATGATATCTGGCAAGCCAGTTATCGACTTGTACAGACTGTTAACTACTGGCGTCAAGGAACAGTCTTTGTGTCCGTTGTCGATCCTGGGGTTGGCAGTGACCGCTTAAGTATTGTCGCCAAAACAAAAAATGGCCAATATATTGTCACACCTGATAATGGGACGCTTACCCATGTTAAGTTGAGACTTGGCATTGAGGAAGTGCGAATCATTGATGAGACCATCAATCGCTTGGCTGACTCAGATGAGTCTTATACATTTTATGGCCGTGACGTCTATGCTTATACGGGCGCGCGTTTAGCAGCTGGTGTCATCAGCTTTGAAGAAGTCGGTCCATTATATGACGTAGAAAAGATCGTCGAATTACCAACGCAGAAGCCAGTTCTTGATGATACTTCAGTGAGTGGGATCATCGATATTTTGGATGTGCGTTTTGGTTCATTATGGACCAATATTCCCAAGACATTATTCAAAAAGCTGAATGTGTCTTTTGGTGATCGTCTAGAAGTGACGATTTCTAATGGTCGTCGTATTCTCTTTAAAAATACGATGATCTATGCAAAATTATTTGCAGATGTTTATGTTGGTGAAGCCTTAGTTTATGTGAATTCCTTAGACCATATGGCCGTGGCGATCAATCAGGGGAGTTTCGCAAGAGCCTATAACATTGGAACGGGCACGTCATGGCAGATCACTTTGAAAAAAGAAAGTAAATAATTTATAGGGGGAAGAGAAATGAATAAGAAATTTGGTATTAAAGAAGTTGTCGCAGCAGGGATCGGGACGGCATTGTTCGTCGTCTTAACAACGATTCAGATCCCATTAGGATTTATTCCTAACACATCTTTACAGCCTAGAGTGGCCGTTTTAGCCTTCTTTGCGGCTGCCTTTGGTCCAATTACTGGTGGTATTATTGGTTTATTAGGTCATGCTTTAGGTGATGCATTATTTTATGGTTCAGTATGGTGGAGCTGGGTCTTCCCAGAAGCACTATTTGGGATCGTGATTGGTTTGTTTGCGAAGAAGTTTGCCTTAAAGGAAGGCGGCTTCGATAAGAAGAACGCAATGGCGTCAATTTAACAGTCTGCTGTTATCTTGACGCTTTTATTTTCTCGATTTTATTCCATCGTGTGCTAAAATATGAATCAG
>ONFH01000141.1 GCA_900317015.1 uncultured Erysipelotrichaceae bacterium
AGGAGGACCATTATGCGTATAGCCATATTCACAGATACATTTCTCCCTGATATCAATGGCGTTGCGACTTCCATTGCCATCTTACGTGATGAGCTAGTGCGACACGGTCATGATGTGATGATCGTGACGACCGTCTTACCAAAAGGAAGTTCTTATCAGGATCGATATCCCGTTGTCCGTATACATGGAATTGATTTGAAACATTTATATGGCTATCGTCTAGCCCCACTTTACAGCCTTGAAGGCATGAAGGAGATCAAAGCTTTTGATCCTCAAGTGATCCATTCACAGACAGAGTTTGGCATCGGTCTTTTTGGTCGTATCGTCGCTCAAAAATTAGGTATCCCGAGTGTCTATACCTATCATACGATGTGGGAGGACTATACCCACTATATTACCAAAGGCTTACAGCCCCTTGATAAAACAATCAAGAAGCTAGCTGGGAAAGTGGCAGTCCTTTATGGAGATCATTGTACGCAGATGATTACGCCAAGTGATAAATCAGCCATTGCTTTACATCGCTATGGTGTGAAACATAAGATCCAAGTCATTCCAACGGGTCTGAATTTAAAGAACTTTGATGATGAACATCGTGATGAAGCCAAGATCCAGGCAATTCGTGAACACTATCACTGCGATGAACACTTTACGATCCTTTATTTAGGACGTATTGCCAAGGAGAAGAGCATCGACTTTCTGATCATGGCGATGAAGAAGATCATCCCGATCCGCAGAGATGCTCAGCTGATGATCGTTGGTGCTGGTCCAGCCATGAAGTCTTTAAAAGATTTGACAAAACGACAGAAGCTTGAAGACTATGTCAAGTTTGCCGGGGAGGCCGACAGCAGTGAAGTGGCCTCTTATTATCATGCGGCTGATGTGTTTGCGAGTGCTTCGCTCTCGGAGACGCAGGGACTCACTTACATCGAAGCGATGGCCAGCGGTCTGCCAGTCTTTGCCCGTTATGATCGTAACTTAGAAAACGTGATCGTCGATGGCAAGAATGGCATCTTCTTTACAAATGAACATGAATATATTACCAAACTGATGCAGCTTGATGAAAAGCAGTTTCAAACAATGGGTCAAGCCTCTCGTGAAATTGCGCAACATTTTTCTAGCGTTGAGTTTGGCGAGAAAGTCATTGAGGTGTATGAAAAAGCTTTGGAAGATTATAAAAGAGATTATCGTGTGACAGCCGTTGTCAATGATGAAAAAGGCGCTGTGATCACGGTCAATGATGGAAAAGAACAGTTATCATTAAGAGTATCGAAACGTTCTTTAAGCAGCTATCACATCAAAGTGAATGCCATCTTAAAAAGCGGGGACGTCGCTCATCTTCTGGATTTAGAAAAGGTACGTGGCTGTTATGGTCAGGCTTTAAAATATTTGTCTTATCGAGACTACAGTGAGCATGCGTTAAAAGAGCGCTTATTAAGTAAAGGGACATGGACCAATAGCCAGGTCAAAATGACGATGGCTCTGCTCAATGAAAAGTCTTTGATCAATGATTTTGACTATGCTCATGATCAGATCGCCAAAGGCTTACGTCATGGCTATGGCTTTGAGCATGTTAAGCATACGTTATTAAAAGATGGCGTGGATGAGACGACGATCGATGAGGCATTAAGTGAATTTGAGGAAAGCGATCTGATCGAAGAAGGTTATAAGATTGCCGTCAAAATGATCGATCAGAATCGTCAGCATTCACGTAAAGCCTTAGAAGAAAAAATACAAAGTAAGCTCTTTTCCCGTGGCTTCTCAAGAAGTGCAGTCGAAGCCATCATGAATCGTTTAGATACGAGCATGAGCGTTGAATTGAGTCGTGAATTATTAAAGAAACAATATGACAAGGCATATAAGCGATATGCCAAAAAATATCAGGGATCTCAGTTAAAGCTGAAGTTAAAGAATTTCTTGATGACGAAAGGCTTTGACTATGATGAGATCAATGCGTATATCGATGAAGTTTGGAGTGAAGAAGAATGTTGAAAATGCATGAACTAGAACCCGGCATGAGCAATGTCGAATTCAAAGCCATCATTTCACAGGCAACCATTGGCAAGACTAATGGCGCAAAAAAACGTAATTATTTAAATTTGATTTTAGAAGATAGTACCGGCGAAATGGATGCGAAGTTCTGGAGCCCAACCGATGAAGACTTACAAAACTGTGTCCAGGGTGTGGTCGTTCAGGGCTTAGGCGACATCATTAATTATAATGGCGCTAAGCAGATGAAGGTCATCAAGCTGGATGTCTTAGAAGCGACGGATGAAGAACGTCTGCAATATTTAAAGTCAGCACCAATCGATCCGGATGTGATGATGCAGGAGATCGATGCCACGATCAATGGCATGAAGGATCCTGATTATCAGGCCATCACGAGAAATCTGATCGATGAACATCGTGAAGCTTTCATGACCTATCCCGCAGCGATCCGTAATCATCATGATTTCGTGTCCGGTCTTTTATATCATACCTACTGTATGTTAAAGATCGCCAAGGGCATTGCGGCCGTTTATGGCGACCTCAATGAAGACTTACTTTATGCAGGTGTGATCTTACATGATCTTGGCAAGGTCGTCGAATTAAGTGGGCCAATTACACCATTCTATACAACAGAAGGTAATTTATTAGGACATATCTCCATTGGCAATACGATGATCAAGGAGACATGTGATCTCTTAGATATCAGTGGGGAAAAGGCCACTTTACTGCAGCACATGATCTTATCACATCATGGCAAGCAGGAATATGGGTCACCGGTCTTACCACAGATCAAGGAAGCGGAGATCTTATCTTTAGTGGATAATATCGATGCCCGTCATCAGATGTTTGATAAGGCTTATGATCAGGTCTCACCAGGGGAGACGACGAAGCGAATCTTTGCCCTAGAAAATAGAACATTATATCGTCCCAAAGAGAAAACGGACGACTGATTTCCGATAATCACAAAAACGATTTGAACAACTATAGCTTTGATGCTATAATGAAACAGTGAGAAGGAGGATGCGCTTCATGGATAAGGTAAAAAAATGGTTCTTTGAAGAAGACGAAGATGGAGAAGAATACGAAGAAGAAACGGAAACTTCTCAAGAAGAAGTCGAAGAAGCTCCTGTAGAAGAAGCTGAAGAACCTACAAAAACAAATATATTTGAAAGAGCTAAAGCCAATCGAACAAGTGAAGTTGTGGATAAGCTGAATGCGAATAAGGATAACGAACTGGTTTTATTTGAACCAAGATCCTATAGTGAAACGCAGGATATTGCGACATACTTAAAGCATGATAAAGCTGCCGTAGTCAACCTTCACCGCTTACAGAAGGAACAGAGCAAGCGTGTGATCGACTTCCTCAGTGGTGTGATTTATGCCATTGATGGTGATATTCAGCAGATTGGACCTAAGATCTTTTTATGTACACCATCCGGAATTGGTGTCACAGGAAATATTTCATTAGATGATGATGAAAACTAGTATGGAGCTTTCCATACTTTTTTAATGAGCAAATGAGTGTTTACGAACATTTTAAAGGGGACGAGGCCTTTGTTTCTAAAGCCCTCGATTATAAAAATCAGGCCCAAAATGGACGTATGGTCTTAACGAAGTTCCTCAATCCTCATGAACAGGACGTCGTCCATAGTGTTGTTGGTAACAGCTGCGCCGTCCACGCAGAAGGCGGCTTTGTGGATGCTGAAAGCAAGCGCTTGATCATTGCCCCTGATTATTATGAAATCTATCCGGAAGATTTTAAAATCAAAGTGTATGAAGTCCACTACAGCGAAAAGTTTGAACATTTAGGTCATCGTGACGTTTTAGGCGCGCTTATGCATCTTGGCATGAATCGAGACTGCTTTGGCGATATTGATCAGCATCCTTTAGCCTTTGCGGTCTGTGAGGAAAACAGTGAATATGTGCTGTTAAACCTCAAGAAGATCAAGAAAAGCTCCATTCGCCTTAGTGAACATGACTTTTCTTTAGCATTGAATCAGCAGTTTAAAAAGAAGGAGCTGGTGGCCAGCTCACTTAGACTAGATAAGATTTTAGGTTTACTTTATGGCTTGTCACGAGGAAAATCGGTCGATGCCATCAAAGCCCAATATGTGAAAGTGAATCATAAAATCATTGAACAAACAGATTATTTGTGTAATAATAATGACATAATCTCGTTTAGGCATCATGGACGAGTGAAGCTCGTAGTCACTGATCGGGTCACGAAAGCAGGGAACTACGTGGTAGAAGGATTATTTTACTTGTGAGGTGAGAAGTGTGGCAGAGAATTTTACGAAGACTTTCCGCGGTTACAGCGTAGAGGAAGTTGACGATGCAATTGATGATCTGGAAAATGAGATTGCAAAGCAGAAAGCAGAGATCGAAGATTTAAAAGAACAGCTGCATAGTGCAAAAGAGGAAAATGCGATCATACAGAACCAGTCTTCAATTACGGAGAAGGCGAACGAAGAAATTGCTCGCTTGGCCTTGAAAGAAGCAAGTGATCTGATTACCAAAGCGAAACGTAACGCCAACATGATTCTTAAAGAATCAATGGATTATGTGAAAGGCCTTGACAAGGAAGTCAACGGTTTTAAAGATGATGCGAAGACCTTTAGAGCTGAGGTCGTGACTTTAAGCAAAGAATTAATTGAAACGATTGACAAATCGGAAATATTTGCTTTAATTAATGAAGATGAAAATGCAGGGAAAGAGACAGATCATAATTAAGAATTAGAGAGAAGCCGTGGCTGGTGAAAACGGCAAAGGACGAATTATGGTGGATCACTCTTGAGCAGCCTCCTGAACAGTTAGGGAGCGCCGTTAGTTGCGTTAAGACTTTAAGCGTACATCGATGATGTAAATAAAGGTGGTACCGCGTGCAAACGTCCTTTAATAGGACGTTTTTTATTTTGATTGAAAAAAGAGGAAGGTAAAAATGAACGATTACAAGAGCACATTATTAATGCCTAAAACAGACTTTGAAATGCGTGGCAAGCTTCCTAAAAAGGAACCTGGCTATGTACAAAGATGGCAGGATCAAAACATGTATGAACGTGTTGTGAAACAGAATGAAGGGAAAAAGGAATTCGTCTTCCATGATGGTCCTCCTTATGCCAATGGTCATATGCATATTGGCCATATGTTAAACAAGGTCATTAAGGATATGATCTGCCGTTATAAGAATATGGTCGGTTACCATACACCTTATATTCCTGGCTGGGATACTCATGGTCTTCCTATTGAAACCGCAATTCAGAAATTAGGTGTCGATCGTAAGAGCATGCCTATTGCGGAATTCAGAAAGAAATGTTACGACTATGCTTTAAAGCAGGTCGCAGGTCAGATGGAACAGTGTATCCGTGTTGGGACATTTGCGGACTATAAACATCCATATTTAACATTAAGAAAAGAATTCGAAGCAAGACAGATCGATGTCTTTGCTAAGATGGCATTAGATGGTTTAATTTATAAAGGATTAAAACCAGTTTACTGGTCACCATCAAGTGAATCTGCTTTAGCAGAAGCAGAAGTTGAATACCATGATGTCAAGGCCCCAACCATCTATGTAAGATTCAAAGTTAAGGATGGCAAAGGTTTATTTGCGGATCCAGACAACACATACTTCGTCATCTGGACAACAACACCTTGGACAATTCCAGCCGATCAGGCCATCTGTTTAAATCCAAATTATACATATGCCGTTGTCAAGAGTGAAAAGGGCAACTTGATCGTCCTTGAAGAAATGGTCGACAAGCTTTGGGATATCTTCGGCTTAAAAGAAAAAGAAATCATCCAGCGTTTCACTGGTAAAGAAGCTGAATACGTCACTGTTTATCATCCTCTTTATCCAGAAAGAGAATCATTAGTCATCTGTGGTGAACATGTAACAACAGAATCCGGGACTGGCTGTGTCCACACCGCTTCTGGTTTTGGTGAAGACGACTTTAACATTTGTCAGCAGTATCATATTCCTGTTTTAGTCAATGTCGATGAACACGGGAAAATGATGGATTCATGTGGGGAATGGTTAGCTGGCCAGTATGTCGATGATGCCAACAAGACAGTCACTGTTCGTCTTGATGAACAGGGCGATTTATTAAACTTAACTTGGATCACCCATAGTTATCCACATGACTGGCGTACAAAGAAGCCAATCATTTTCCGTGCAACTGACCAGTGGTTCTGTTCGATCGATAAGATCAGAGATCAATTATTAGATGAGATCGACCACAAAGTGCATTGGATCAATGAATGGGGTCAGATCCGTATCCATAACATGATCAAGGATCGTGGCGACTGGTGTATCTCTCGTCAGAGAACTTGGGGTGTTCCACTACCAATCTTCTATTGTGAAGATGGCACGCCAGTTATGGAAAAAGAAGTCTTTGATCATATCTCAAACTTATTTAGAGAATATGGTTCTAACGTATGGTTCGAAAGAGAAGCGAAGGATCTTCTTCCTGAAGGCTATACAAACCCACATTCACCAAATGGGACATTCAAGAAAGAAAAAGACGTTATGGATGTCTGGTTCGATTCCGGCTCATCATTCAATGGTGTCTTAATTGAACGTGGCTTAGGTTATCCAGCAGACCTTTACTTCGAAGGTTCTGACCAGTATCGTGGCTGGTTCAACTCATCACTGATCGTTGGTACGGCCACTCAGGGACAGGCTCCTTATAAATCTGTTCTTTCTCATGGTATGGTCTTAGATGGTAAGGGCAACAAGATGTCTAAGTCTTTAGGCAACACTGTTGATCCAATCAAAGTCATCAACCAGTATGGTGCTGATATCTTACGTTTATGGGTCGCTTCTGTCGACTACCAGGCTGACGTTCGTATTTCTAAAGAGATCTTAAAGGGTATCTCTGATAACTATCGTAAGATCAGAAATACAATGCGTTTCATCCTTGGGAACTTAAATGAATTCAAGGATACTGATGTTTTACCAGTGGATCAGCTTGATGAAGTCGATCAGTATATCATGGTTAAATTAAATCATGTGATCGATGAATACAATGAATCAATGACAGCTTACAACTTTGCGGATGCTGTCAAGACGATGACAAACTACATCACCAATACATTAAGTGCGTTCTATATGGACTTCACAAAGGATGTCTTATACTGTGATAAGTTTAATTCGACAAGAAGAAGACAGATCCAGTCTACACTTTATTACAATGCGAAAGCTTTAATGAAGATGTGGTCACCAATCTTAGTCTTCACAACGGAAGAATTACATGATCATTTCTATTGTGATGCAAAGAAAGAAGATTCAATCTTCTTAGAACCAGCTCCAGCCACTGTTGACGTTCCAAACGGTGATGCAGTTGAACAGAAGTTTGATGGCTTCATGAAGTTAAGAGATGACGTGATGAGATCTCTTGAAGCTTTACGTAATGACAAAGTCATTGGTTCTAACATGGAAGCACGTTTAACGATCAGCTTAAAGGATGATTATAAAGACTTAGCCTCTTTAAAGAATGCCATGAAGACATTATTCATCGTTGCTCGTGTTGACTTAAGTGCTGATCATGATGACACTTACGGTGAATTTGAAACAGCTTATATCAAAGCAGAAAAATTCGGCGGCGTTCAGTGTCCAAGATGTCGTAACTACTTTAATGAAGACGAATTAGTCGACGGCTTATGCCCAAGATGTCACGATGTCGTATCTGAATAATAAAATAAAAGGGATAATCACTTATCCCTTTTCGCCTGTAAAGGAGAGCCTATGAAGAAAATAATCACAAGCTTCCTGTTCGCTTTTGCCATGATCGTATCGATGATCGCACCGGTGAGTGCACAAGTTGATCAAAGCAAACTTTATTCAAAGTATGCCTACGTTTATGATGTGACGAGTCATCAGACGCTCATGAACATGAACGGGAATGCGAGAATTTATCCAGCTTCGATGACCAAGATGATGACTGTTTTTACAGCTATTCGTCTGATCAATAACCTGGATGCGAAGGTGACGATCAAGAATGATGACATCAAAGATCAGTACGCTTTAGATGCCTCAAGTGCGAACTTGGTCAAAGGCCAGAAAGTCACTTACCTAGACTTATTATATGGGGCCATGTATCCTTCTGGTGCGGATGCCTGCTGGGCCTTAGCCCGTACACTTTCAGGAAACGAAGCCAACTTTGTGAAAGAAATGAATGCCGATGCCAAACGTCTGGGCATGACGCATACTCATTTTAATACCTCAACGGGCTTGCCCGATAAGACACATTATACGACCTGTGAAGATATTGCCAAACTGATGGAAAAAGCTTATCAGAATGCCACTTGGCGTAAAGTCTTCACGGCCGGTGATCATAGCTACTATAAGCCAAAAGGCGGCAATCAGATTTGGATGTCGACGCTGACACGTATGCGTGTCCGTTTAAAGACACCATCTTACAGTGCCATCTTAGGGGCTAAGAGTGGCTTTACCAAAGATGCGATGTATTGCTTAGGATCTTTATCCATGGTCCATGGCCATTTGGTGGCCACAGTCACTGGTAAAGCTGATCCAACGAAGCAGAAAAAGCTTACTTTAGCATGTGCGCTAGAGGATCATAATCGCATCGTGAAAGATATTGATGACAATTATAAAAGTGTGACCCTTTATCAGGTCGGACAGGTCGTCAAGACCTTCAAGATCCATATGGGGGAATTAGAACATTATACTTATAGGATGGGTGAGACTTATAAGATCTTAGTTGATAAGAACTTTGATGAATCGACCTTAAAGACGACCTTTACCGGTGCTTCCACACTTGAAGCACCTGTCAAGAAGGGGACGAAATTAGGGACACTGAAAGTGACGACCAATGGAACGAAGCTAGCGGAAGTCACGATCTACAGCGGGATCGATATCGTCAAAAGCAAACAGAAGACCTATATCTACTATGGTATTCGTATTGCTTGTGTCGTTTCGGTCATCTGGGTCTTATGGCGCATGATTCATCGTCATCGCTTAAAGAAAAAATATAAAAAGCGCAAGGCGATGAAAGCTAAGCGTGAGAAAAAGTAGGAGACTGTTTCGACAGTCTCTTTTGTGTTACAATCATAGATGTTTAGGAGATGAAACTATGAAGAAACTTTGTGTTTTCTTAACATGTTTAAGCATGATCGTTGTGACACCGGTCCATGCCAAAAGTGTGAAATTAGCATCAAAGTATGCCTATGTTTATGATGTCACGGATGAGGAAGTCCTTTATGATCAGAAGGGGACAAGCAAGATCTATCCGGCTTCAATGACGAAGATGATGACTGTCTATACCGCACTTTCTTTGATTCCTCATTTAAATAAGAAAGTCACGGTCACAAAAAGTATGATCAAAAATAAGACGAAATATTCGGCGACATTAGGTTTTATCCGCCCCGGTATGAAGCTCTCTTATAAAGATCTGCTTTATGGCGCCCTTTATCCTTCTGGGGCAGATGCCTGCTGGATCTTAGCAAGATCCCTCTGTGGCAGTGAATTTGGCTTTGTGAAAAAGATGAATAAACAAGCCAAAGCTTTAGGGATGACGTCAACGCATTTTCGTAACGCTACGGGTTTACCGGACAAGAAGCATGTGACAAGCTGCGAAGATCTTTCCAAATTAATGATGGCAGGACTAAAAAATAAGATGTGGTCCAAAGTCTTTTTAGCAGGTCCTTATGCCTCTTATCATGTCTCAGGACTCAAGTGGATGAGCACACTTGAACGTATGCGTGTGGAACATCATGTCTTAGCTCGTAAAGAGCTCAAAGGTGCTAAAAGCGGCTGGACGAGCAGTGCCCAGTACTGTTTAGCTTCCTGTGCGAAGATCCGTGGTCATACGATCTTGATCATTACCGCTAAGGGCAATAAGAACGCTTATCATGTGCCAGCCATCAAGAAAGAAGCGACAGCTTTAATGGATCATAGCCAAATCGTTGATGCACTCAAGAAAAACTGGAAAAGTGTGGTAGAATAAAGATATGAATATTAAGAAGTTACAAGAACAAATCAAAATGTCGATCGACCGACAGATCCGTGAACATCATTTTGCATGCTTTGAAGAGACGCTGCTTGATCTCAAACTATTAGATGAAGCGTCTTTAAAGAAGTGGCGGGGTGGTGGCTTGCCTTATTTAAGCAAAGCCTGCTCGACAAGTGAGAAGGGTTTAGCCGTTAACCTGAAAGTGTTCCGCTCTCTATGTAATCAGGGTGGTCTGATTCCTTTACCAAGAGAGACGCATGCCTTTTTAAAGCATGGGAATGACAAGCGTTATCAGGAGGCCTTTCGCGATCGACAGTACTGGAGGAAATCACGGTCAACTACCCACGACTAAAGTCGCGGGCTTGAAAGAGCTTTGCGACTGAACCGTGACATCAGCAGTGATGTCAGTTGATTAGCCT
>ONFH01000018.1 GCA_900317015.1 uncultured Erysipelotrichaceae bacterium
AAAAAGGACTTATGATACTGATTAAAGTACCAATAAGTCCTTTCGAATGGATTCCACTTCCGAGATGGCATGATCAACTTCATGCTTTGCTTGATCAATCTTATTCTGGACAAGAAAGTCTGCCACAATACCATCGAAGAAATAATCCGCAAAACCAAGGAAACCATCAAGGTCTAGATTTAAAGCATAACGTCGATCGACGTTGCTTAATTCTGTACTAAAACGAGATAATGCACGCTTGGCTTCATTCATTGCATCCTGAGCCTTTCTCATTTTATTTCTTTTGGCAAAGGTAACGAACATCCCGCCGCCAAGCATATCCCAGAGGCCTAGGTTCGAAGCCACCTTTAATTCTGATTTTGCCTGTCTTAAGCATTTCAATGCATAATCGGCGGCTTCGACCGTATCATCTAATTCACGTTGATATCTTAACTGATTCATAAGTATTCACTCCTATCTAAAGGCGATCCACATAAGACCTAATGGGATCAAGAACAAAGCTGCTGCACCAATGATTGAGAAAAGCAGTACGACGCCAATCACTGTTAAGATTGGATATAAGATCCAGCTTAATGCTCCAAAAACAACATGGAAAATAGCTGCAATCACTTTAATTAAAATTGCAAAGATCACAATTAATAAAATCATCGAAAACATAATCATAGACGATCACACTACCTTTCATTCTCAATTTGAATTTTCATAACATATTTTTATTTAAACAATACGTAAATGATTGTTTTCTTTTCTTTTGACACCATCATTGTAGTGTTTGCCCAAGAAAATGACCATTGTGGAAAATGCGATTTTTGAATAAAGTTCTAGCCATTTTTGCGATTTTGTATAAAACATGGTAAATTGTACTTATACGAAAGCGGAGGAAGTGCATCATGGATAAGAAGAAAGAGAATATCTTTGCGAAAGCAAGAAAAAATAAGGGTCTGACCCAGGAAGCTGCTAGTGCTCAGCTGAATATGACTTCAGACAAATTATCACGTATTGAAGGCGGAAAACAGCGAATTGAGCCTGCTGATGTTATGAATATGCAGAAGCTCTACGAGCGTAGTGATTTAGCAAACTATTATTGTTCTCATGAATGTCCGATCGGTATTGAAGAAGTTTCCCCTATTGAAGCAAAACAGTTGTCAGTCATTATTTTAAAGATGGTCAATGCTTTTAATTATATTGATCGTAATAAGGATCGTTTAATGGAGATTGCGGATGATGATCAGATCTCAACGGATGAACTTGAAGATTTTGCCCGTATTCAATATCAGCTCAATCATATTTCAAGTCTTGTGAAATCCTTAAAGGTCTGGGTCGACCAGCAGGTCATCAGTGGTGGCATCGATTATACAACTTATAAAGAAACATATGATAAGATCGTAAAGAAGTTAAATAAGTAAAAGTCTACATTCATCAAGAATGTACATAGGATCAATCACCTATTAAGAACTCCTTCGTCTTACATTATTGGCATGAAAAATGGGACATAGCGATCTATGCCCCATGTTTTATTTAGTCATGAATGATCTCATATGCTTCTACGATTTCTGAAATATACATATAAGAATAATCTTTGTCTGGGAAGCAAGCTTTTGCAAGTTCCTGATCTAAGAAGTGTTCAGGATCCAACTGCTGAACAAAGAATGGCTTCAAGACAAAGACATAACGTCCTTCTTCGTAAGTAGGTGCGCCATTGAGATCCGTTAATGTTAAACCAGCTTCTTTGATCTTATCTGGATCATCAGCACCAGAATGAGAACCCATATAGCCTAAAGCTTTCCCATATTTTGCAAAATCAAAGTAAGTTAAAGTCAATGAATTGCTATCATCAATAAGTTTCTTTGTATAACGCTGTGGACGAATATAAACAGTCATCGTTGGTTTCTCACAAAGATTACCGAAAGCACCCCAAGCAGCTGTTAAAGCATTTGTCTGTCCTTTTGATTTTGTGGCAGTGACTAAATACCAGTCATTGTTTCTCATGCCAATAATAGGATCAATGACTTTTGAAATTTCATCGAAAGCTAATTTTCTTGTTTACATACACTTATTCTCCTTCTTCTAATACTTCACATTTAAAGATGACAGGTCTGATCCCATCGTTACAGCAGTTGATCGTTGTCTTTGGTACATCGACCCAGTCTGGAAAAAATTCATTCACACCATGAGCTAAGGCAAAGACGAAACGTCCAAATGCTTCCCATGCATCATCGCAGAGATCATCGGGTTTCAAACCAGCTTTTGAAATATAGACTTGCCCCACTTTATTACATGGACATGTTCCTAAATTAGGAACGCCATAATCTTTGGCGAGGTCCTCATTAAAGATTGTTTTTAAAACTGTAATTTTAACATCTCTAACCATGATCGGCCCTCCTTGACTCAAATGATAAGGATTTTTATAAGAATTACAGTGATTTATATTAAGGATAAGAGTGTTAAA
>ONFH01000138.1 GCA_900317015.1 uncultured Erysipelotrichaceae bacterium
AACCATGATGGCATAATGGGATTTGTAAATATAGAAAAGTACCAGATTCATTTGCCTATTTATCACGGCACCTCTGCAGCCGTGCTCCAAAAGGGCGCCGGGCATATTGAAAGGACCAGCCTCCCCGTGGGCGGTAAAAATACCCATTGTGTGATCAGTGCACATACGGGTCTTCCTAGTGGGAAAATGTTTGATGATATTGTCAAAATGAAAGTCGGGGATACCTTTACTTTAACGGTGTTAAATAAAACACTGTCGTATAAAGTTGATCACATTGAGACGGTCAAACCTCAAGATGTGTCCGTCTTAAAGGTTGAAGAGGGCAAGGATGAATGCAGCTTATTAACATGTACACCACTTGGTGTCAATGATCATCGCTTGATCGTGCGGGGCCATCGTATCCCTAATCAAATAAGTAAAAAATCACACTCTAATCATTTTGATGTATCTATTAGCACGATCATAGTCTTGATGATCATCCTTGCCCTTTCCTTCGTGATCATTGTAAGGAGGATCAAAAAACAAAAAATGAGTTCATAAATTTATGAAAGGAAAAGCTGTGTAACGACAGCAGGAACGTCTTATGATTGCAAAAGTTCTTATTATGATCATGAGTCTGGTGATCCTTTTTTCTCCCATTTCCGTTTATGGTCAAGAAATGAATGTCGATCGCCCGTGCTCTTTATCGCTATCCCTCATCGATGATCATCATCGCAATATTCAAAAAGGGACGTTCACACTCTATCAGGCGGCCCAATATAAAGAAGGGACACTCGTCAATAATGCACATTTAAAAACATTGACGAAGACCTCCGTGAGAAAAGCAGCCCGCTCTTTACCAAAAATGACAAAGAGCGTCAATGATGGAAAAGTTGTATTTCGTAACTTGAAGTCGGGCATCTATTATGTCAGTCAGTCAAGTCATGATCAAAAATATTATCCGGTCAAATCATTCTTCGTCACCATGCCGGAGAGTGATGAAGACCATCATTATAATTATGATATTTTGGCTTCACCAAAAGTCGAAGAGACATACCAACAGGAGAATCAGCCTTCTAAGGTGAAGAATGAGACTTCTAAAGGCAAAGAAACGACTTATAAGTCAAAACCAACTGAAACAAAGGACGTCGATCAGGCAGTCCATGAAGATGCAGATCATAAAGTCAAAACTCAGGATACGACACGCATTCTATCGTATGTGATCATGTTAGGAATTGCTTTAGCAACAATGTTAATATTAAAACGTATGAAATAACTATGAAGGGGTTGATCGTAAAATGCTAAAGTATCAAAACATTGCCTCATTAAATCAAACAGATCGTGCAATCTATAAATATGTGATGACACACATTGATCATCTTGATGGAATGAAAATTCGTGAACTGGCGGATGAGACGTATACGTCGAGTGCGACGATCGTCCGTTTCTATAAAAAGTTAGGGTCTGCCGATTTTGAGACTTTTAAGAAAGAACTGCATCTCCTTTATGATGGAGAACATTTAATTGATGTGAATAATGAAAAAGAAGAATATTATAAATCCGCAAGATATTTTCGCTCTGGCAGCTTCTCACAAGTTATCCAGAAAGCTGTTCAATTAATCAGAAGAGCAGATGACATCCACTTTATGGGCGTGGGCAATAGCGGAATCTTAGCCCATTATGGGGCTCGCTATTTCTCTAATGTGGGATACTTTGCCGATGCGATTTCTGATCCTGACTATCCACCACCACTTCGTGGCAGCAGGAATCGCGTGCTGATCGTCATTACCCAAAGTGGAGAAACACCACAGGCGATCAAGTTTGCCAAAATGTATAAAGACTTAGGTGATCGGATCATCTGTATCACGAATCATAAGGATTCTACGATTGCATCCTTAAGTCATGTCGTCATCAATTATCATGTGACGACGATGTTTCTTCCACAGAATTATGACCTGACGACCTCTGTGCCAGTCATCTATATTATCGAACGAATGGGGCGTGAACTTTTTAAGGTCGATCGTTCCATCTTAAACTATTTAACGTTGAAAGAATGCGAATAATTTGGATCTTGTTGTTCTTTTAGATAATTAAATTTGTGATTTACCTCATTGATATTTCAAATCAAACTACGTAAAATGTTCATAGAAAAAGACGTGGAGGGTATCATATGACGGATATTGTCAAAAAAGAAATCGCAATGTTAAAAGGTAGTGTCAATCTGCTTGATTGTCAAAAGACAATGAACAAAGCGTGCGATGAGAAGTATTATGAACTGGTCACTTATATTGCCAATCATCGCGATCATTATGTGAAGTACATCCATTCAATCGACTAGTCAGGGGCTCACTTCCCCTGGCTTTTTTCATCTTGATATTATTAGTGAATTCTAAAACTAAGCTATGTTATAATGGACGTGACTAAAAAAGAGGTGAGCAGTGTATGGATATCGTATTATCAAGAATTTTGCGCTTTTTAAATGGCGCACTTGTCATGGACACAAACTATCGAATTGGTACTCTGATCGTCAAACATTATAATAAGATGAAACGATACAGCTTAGAAGATATCTGTATCGAAGGTGGTTTTACAAAAGAGGAAGTTCTCAACTTCGTTAAGCTCTTAGGCTTTTCTACCTATGAGGACTTTGTGGATCAGTTAACTGCCGATATTGAATTAAGAAACAATGAGATCCAGTTAAGAATGATCGGCCTCAATCTGGTAGATTATTTTAAGGACTTAAATATTAAAGAAAATGAAGCAAATTTCTTAGCTGAGATCGATGATATTGTCGATGATATCTATCATGCGAATCGTATTGTGATCATCGGTTCACATTTTCCAAGCTGTTTAGCCGTTGACTTTCAAACGGACTTGATCAACTTAGGCAAGAATGTGATTGAATATCATCATTATGATGCATTTGAATTTTATGAAGATGATCTGGTCTTCTTTTTGACGCAGACTGGACGTACGATGAGACGTATTGACCAGCAGTTAGTGGATGCCTGCATCCACCGTGTGAAATTGGTCATCATTACCCAGAATCCAAAGATCGTCTCTTATAAAGACGTCAAAGCCAAACATGTTTTACAAGTCTTAGGAAAATATGACGGGATCCAGTTTAATTATCAGCTGATGCGTATCTTTGATCTCTTAAGGATCCGTTACTATTATAAGTATTATATCGACGATGATTCGATCCATTATAAAGGACCCGCTTCTCTTAAATCAGAAGGCTAAGCCTTGCCGTAAAGAGGATCTTTATTTAGTACCGATCCTCAAAGAAACACTCTTGGCGCATCAGGAAGAGTGTGTTGGTATGGCGGGAAATATGATTGGCGAAAATAAACAGGTGATCATTATCAAGGATGATCAAAAGATGGTCGTGATGTTTAATCCAGAAATCATCAAGCATTCCAAGAAGACGTATCAGGCACAAGAGGGATGCCTGAGTCTGCCAGGGCAGATCCATGAAGTGACACGTTATGA
Source organism: uncultured Erysipelotrichaceae bacterium (assembly GCA_900317015.1). Taxonomy (GTDB): domain Bacteria; phylum Bacillota_I; class Bacilli_A; order Erysipelotrichales; family Coprobacillaceae; genus Intestinibaculum. The sequence goes on from ONFH01000138.1 coordinate 3,472, forward strand.
AGTCATCAAAGTTGCCTATTATGATGAACACTGGAATAAAAAGATCAAAACATATAAAGATTTCACGGCCGAGATCATTCAACATGAAATGGATCATCTACAAGGTATTGTTGTATAGGGGGAGAAATTGATATGAAAACAGTTTTAATCACTGGCGCTTCCAGTGGTATTGGGAAGAGCTTCGCTCGACGCTTTGCCTTACGTGGCTGGCGGATTATTGCGGTGGCAAGACACGAGGATGCTCTTGAAACATTAAAAGGGGAATTAGAAGAAGAATTTCAGGCTGAAGTGCTGATCTATGCAATCGATTTAACGGAGGAAGATGCATGTAAACGCCTTTATAACGCCTGCAAAGATGTCCGTGTGGATGTCTTGATCAATAATGCCGGCTTTGGCGATTCTGGCGCTTTCTTAGAAAGTGATCTGAAGAAGCAGGAAGCCATGGTCAAGGTCAATGTTTTAGCATTGATGCGATTAACGCATATGTTTGGTCATGATATGAAGATCAGAAATAGTGGGGGCATCTTAAATGTCGCTTCCATTGCGGCCTTTGTACCAGGACCTTATATGAGCGTTTATTATGCGACGAAGTCATTTGTCTTATCATTCTCACAGGCATTAGCCGAAGAGATGAGAGACACCGATGTCAAAGTGACATGCTTATGTCCAGGACCAGTCAATACAGATTTCTTTAGAAAGGCGGATCTCTTAGATTCACCAATGTGGAAGATCGCTCCACCAGCTAAGCCTTGCATGGTCGTCCATAAAGCTGTCGTCGGACTCTTCTTAGGTAAGGATGTCGTTATTAATTCGATCTCTGGTCGACTCTTCTATTTGATCAGTCGCATCACACCAAGAAAACTGATGTTAAAGTTAACAGGCATGGTCAATGGACAAAGATAGAGTCGTTCATCCGTTAAAGCCGATCGTCGATGAGAACTGTCAGATCTTGATCCTTGGCAGTTTTCCATCGGTCAAGTCACGAGAAGTGCATTTCTATTATGGTCATAAACAGAACCGCTTCTGGAAAGTGATGGCGGCCGTTTGTGAATCTCCGATTCCAACGACGAATGAAGAAAAGACGAACATGCTTCTAGAACATCATATTGCTTTATGGGACAGCATTGCCTCTTGTGTTATTAAGGGCTCATCCGATGCGTCCATTCGTGATGTCGTTCCTAATGACTTAAAAGGTCTGATCCAGGGCACAAAGATCACGAAGGTCTACTGTAATGGCAAGGCGTCTTTGAAATACTATAACAAGTATCAGAAGGCGACCGGCATCAAGGCCATCAGCTTACCTTCCACGTCACCAGCCAATGCGGCCTATTCCTTAGAACGATTGATCAAGATCTGGAAAGAGACAATTTCTATTGATGATGAGTAAGTGGTTAATCGACCACTTCTTTTCTTTTGTCCGCTTTCATCTTTTAAAAAGGGAAACGATAAAAAAGAGCTTGCATTCGCAATAATTTTCGATATGATAGTAACGGATAAAGGAGAGTGTTTATGCTTATTAAATATCTTGAAGTCTTTTTTGTATCAATGGTTCCAATCGTCGAATTACGTGGGGCAATTCCAATCGCTACAGGATTAGGATTACCTTTAGTGCCTGCATATATTATTTGTATTTTAGGAAATATGTTGCCAGTACCATTCATCTACTTATTTGCTAGAAGAATTCTTGAATGGGGCAAAGATAAAAAAGTCATCGGTAAGTTCTTTACCTGGTGTTTAGAAAAAGGTGAAAAGGGCGGTAAGAAGTTACAGGAAAAAGCCGGACGTGGGACGTTTGTCGCTTTATTCTTATTCGTCGGCATCCCACTACCTGGAACAGGGGCCTGGACAGGAACTTTAGCAGCTTCCATCTTAGATATGAGCTTTAAAGAAACAGTTGCTGCCTGCATGCTGGGGGTCTTACTTGCCGGTGTCATCATGCTTACACTTTCAGTCGTTGGCTTCAGTTTGATTTAAGAGGATCAGTTCAATCTGATTCTTTTTTGTTTAGAAACAAAAAAATTGAGGATCATCATCCTCAATTTTCAGTATGCATTTTAGGATCAAAATAAGCTTTTAAAGCTTCAAAAGTTTCTGGAGAAATGTAATGTTCGATACGACAGGCGTCAGCGACAGCCTGTTCTTTGGAAATTCCTATGTATTCAAAAATCTCTGATAATTTATTATGACGAGCATAAATATCAGTGGCGATCTTCATGCCGGAATCTGTCAAAGAAATATGATTGTTTCCATCAATGGAGACATAACCTGCTTTGACAAGTCTTTTCATCTGCTGGGAGATCGTCGGCTTCGAAAAATGCATCTCTTTCGCAATGTCCGTCGCGTGAACGTCACCATTTCTCAAGTGTAAAACTAAGATCGTTTCTAAATACATCTCCGTTGATTCACTCATACAATCACCTCTTTTCTTATTTTAACATAAATAAACAAATAAAGGCTATAAAATGCTTGGTATTATGGTTTTAAAAAGGTAACGAAAAAGGATAAGACACGCTTATCCTTACTTTAAACGATTCCAGGCAAAGTCCTTAATTATTTCCCCGGCAATCATCAGACCGGCAACACTTGGGACAAAGGAAACAGAACCTGGAATATCACGACGATCGGTACATTTTCTCTTCGTTCCTGGTGGACAGATACAATGATAACGACATGAGTTTGCTTCATCATCGATTGGCTTGATTGGCTTCTCTTTGGAATAGCAGACTTTTAATTTATGAATATGACGTTTACGTAATTCATAACGCATAACACGAGCAAGTGGATCATAGCTCGTTTTGAATACGTCCGTGATCTCTAGCTGGGATGGATCGAGCTTATTGCCGGCACCCATACAGCTGATTATAGGGATAT
>ONFH01000184.1 GCA_900317015.1 uncultured Erysipelotrichaceae bacterium
ATGCTTCTCTTTTTGCGTATTGAAACAAACCCAAATATTCTAAGTTGTCTAGTCATATAAGAAATAGCTCTTTGATAAGGCTTTCAAAAATGTTACAATAGAAACAGGAAACGAGGGATATTATGAAAAAACTAGGATCATTTTTATTATGTGCAGCCTTAGTGGCTACACCAGTTATCGCGATGGATCATCAGGATGTCTCTGCTAAAGGGAAGACAGTCACTGTCAAGGCCAATGGCAAAGATAAGAAAGATGATACAAAAGCGATTCAGAGTGCTTTAGACAAAGTCAAGAAAGGTGGAACCGTCAAGATTCCTAAGGGGACATACTATGTCAAGTGTATCTTCATTAGAAGAAACTGTACGTTAAAGCTCAGTAAGAAGACGGTCTTGAAGAAATTAAAAGATAAGAAGTTACCACGTGCATCTATGATCGAATGTCATTTAAAGAAGAAGAGATATGGCTCATTTAGTAAGGTCACGATCACTGGTGGGACATTAGATGGACAGATGCATAAAGACAATAAGAAGAATGCGCATATGGCCATCGATATTGATCATGGATCAAATCTAACGATCAAGAATATGACGATCAAGAACTTCTCTGGCTTACATATGATTCAGGTCGCTGGGGTCAAGAATGCCACATTTGATCATCTGACATTCAAGAATCAGTATTTATATAATGATTATTCAGGCAAGAGCTTCTATAAAGGCGCTAAGAACTGGAGTGCTTATACATGTGAAGCTTTACAGTTCGATACGACAAACAAGGGTCAGTCATCAGCCATTCCAGCTGATAACACGACTTGTCAGGGGATTAAGATCACAAACTGTAAGTTTGATCATGTCTTATCTGGTTTAGGCACACATCATAATGAAACAAAGTATTATAAATACATGCATAAGAATGTCACTGCAACCAATAATACATTTACAAATATCCGTGGCGATGCAATGCATTTAAATAACATCAAAAACGTGACGACGACAAATAATAAGGGTACATCCGGAAATATCTTTACGACATACTATCATTCATTCAATGTTAAAGATTCAGACAATGTCTCTAAGAAATTCTATGTCGGTATTCAGACTGATCAAAAGACAACAGCGACATTTGATCATAACCAGTATTTAGAAACACCGAATGTCGACAATACAAAACATGCCACAACGGCAACGTTTAGTACGATTAGTTCAAATGTCACTTTAAGCAATTCAACGATCGTTGGTCGTCCACACTTAGTCGTGTTTGTTGGCAGTGCAAGTGGATTTAAAATGACAGGCTGTACTTTAGATGGCGTTACAAACAATTCCCTCTATGGTATGAGTGCTAAGAGTGATGAAAATACAGTCATTGATGGTAATACTGTCAATGGTCAAGGCTCATGGGGCATTGTCGCACACGGTGGAAACTATACTGTTCAGAATAACACATTCAATGGCTGGAAAATCTGGTTTGGCAGTGGTGCAAACGCGAATCAGGTAAACAATACGTTCAATTAAAAGCACGATGAAGACGGATTCCTTCGGGATTTCGTCTTTTTTTCGCTTGTATTGCCTTGAATCGTGGGATGTGTTAGAATTCCTTTGTCTAAGAGGAAAATTATGAATAAGTTAATGAAGTTAATCAAAAGCGAAGCTTTTAAATATTTAGTCATCGGTGGCTGTACGACATTAGTCAACTTAGTCGCTTATGCCATCTTTGTCAAAGTCTTACATTGGGATGTCACGCTTTCTAATGTTCTATCGATTGCAATCTCCATCTTATTTGCCTATGTGACAAATAAGCTGATCGTCTTTCAGTCACATTGTGCATCTTGGAAAGGTGTCATGTATGAATGTGCGAAATTTGTAGGTGCACGTTTAGCGACCATGGTGATCGAAGTTGGTGGAGTTTTTTTGACCGTCAATATTATTGGCCAGGATGCCATGATCGGGAAGTTAGAAACGCAGGTCATCGTCATCGTTGGCAATTATTTTATTAGTAAATTCTTAGTGTTTAAAGATTAAAGGGGATCATTATGAGTCAGGATAAAATATCACTTGTGG
>ONFH01000030.1 GCA_900317015.1 uncultured Erysipelotrichaceae bacterium
TGACGGGTAAATGGAAACATGTCGAATGGATAGACATCATGAAATGTATATCCTAACTTTTTAAATACCTTTAGATCACGTACCTGGGTGTCTGGACCACAAGAAATATAAAGAATGTAGCGTGGCTTCATTTTCACGGCAGCCTCAATAAATTCAGGAGTTGAACCACTGCGAGGTGGATCCATGATGATCACATCCGCTTTTTCTTCTTTTGAAGTTTTGACCATATACTCTGTTGCATCCGCTGCAATAAATGAAATATTAGAAATATGGTTCTGTTTCTTATTCATGTTCGCATCTTTAACGGCATCTCTATTACGTTCAATCCCGATCACATGATCGGCTTTGGAAGATCCAATCATGCCAATCGTCCCGATCCCACAGTACGTATCATACATGGTGGAGACATGTTCTGGTAATAATGATAACCCAAAGTTGTAAAGTGCTTCACATTGGGCATGATTGATCTGATAGAAAGACTTTGAAGAAATCTTAAAGCTTAAGCCACAAAGCTGATCGACGATATAGCCTTTGCCATAAAGAACCTTTTCCTCATTTCCTAAAACAATAGACGTATGACGTTTATTGATATTTAAAACAACAGATGCAACATTTGGACATTTATTAATGAGCTGTTTACAGAAGTTCTTAGAGCCTTTAAACATTGGGGACGACGACACGATCGTCACTAAGATCTGATGAGTGGCGACGGCCTGTCTCAGTAACACGTGACGGATCTCCCCTCTTTTCCCATCATATAAAGACACACGATATTTTTTAAAGAGAAAGGCGATCTGCTTGATCACATCATCCATCTCTTGATCATGTAAAAGACAATGATCATAAGGAATGATGCGATGAGAGTCTTCTTCATAAAGACCATATTGATAATTCTTATTAAAGGCGACGATGACCTTATTACGATAACCGTAAGGATCTTCCATCCCCTTGATCTCATGCACATTCACATGGAAGGGCTCAAAGAGCTTCCTCATTTCTTTATTTTTGATAGCTAATGAAGCTTCATAAGCGCCATTGATGTAGGCACAGCCACCACACTTTTTAGCAGTTTTACAGGTCTTCATTACAGTTCTCCTATTATTTTTTTCAAGAAACGATATGTTAATTTAAAAGAAGAGATATGCATACGTTCTTTATAGGTATGAATATTTTCAAGTTCTGGACCAAGCGTCACGATGTCCATATCCGGATGACGTTTCTGGAAGATGCCTGTTTCTAGTGCAGCATGCATCATACGTTCCTTCATCACCTTATGGAACATCTCCTTATAAAGAGATTTCATCTTTCGTCTTAGTGGTGACTTACTTTGATAAGTCATCGCATCAAAGTCCCCAAAGCGATCGACACTCATCGTGAAAAACGAACCTAAGGTACTGATCTGATCAGCCACTAAGTTTCTTTCGCTTTCTAAGTCTGAACGAATACTATAATTTAGCTTCAAAACATGATCATACGTGGAAACGACTCCAAGGTTGACTGATGTGATGGGATGATCCTTGATCGTATTCGACATTCTTAAAGCCCCATTTGTGGATAAGAAGATCGTATTCAAAATGGCTTCACTTTCATCACCAGGATAGACATCATTCCATTCCACTTCATCTAAATAAAGTTTTAAATCGGGATCAGATTCTGCATATTCTTCCTTGATCGATGCTTCAAAGGTTTTCAGCTGTGCTTTGATATCTTTGAGATCACTGATGCTCGCAAAGACGACTTCTCCATTTAAAGGAATGGCATTGATCTTATTGCCAGAGGTCAAACGAGCCACTCGTACATCGATGCCATGATCTAATAAAGACTTGCAGGCTCTTGCTAAAAGATGAGGGGCATTCCCGCGTCCCTTATGGATCTCATCACCCGAATGCCCACCTAAGAGATCACCAATATAGATCTTATAAGCAGGATCTTTATTTTCCTGAGGATGTAATGTTTTAGAAAGTGTCATCTCTGTACAGCCAGCACTGGCCACAGTCGTCACCCCAAAGAGATCATCATCTAAGGAGATCATCCTTTTGGCATGAATACGACTATGATCAATATGGATGGCCCCATACATATTGACTTCTTCCGCAACTGTAAAGATACATTCTAAAGCCGGATGATTTTTATTTTCATCAATAAACGTTAAGATCATGGCCACCCCAGCGCCATCATCAGCGCCTAATGTTGTATGTTCAGCTGTATAATAACCTTTGACTTTTTTGAGTTTGATCGGATCATTATAAAAATCATAGTCATAACCTGGCTCCACATCACAGACCATATCTAGATGTGCCTGTAAAGCCACAGTCTCATGATCTTCATACCCTTTGGTCGCGGGTACATAAATAATAATATTGTTCATGACATCACGGACATAGTCATAGCCATGCTGCTGAGCAAAATATTCAATATAATCGGCAAGCCATTCTTCATGGCCGCTGCCATGAGGAATCGTCATGATCTTTTTAAAATAGGTTTCTAATTTACTTCCTAACATGCAAGTCCCTCCTTAAAATGAGATCCGTCATTCCCAAATTCATGGATAATTCGACATGGTCGATCCTTGGATGAGAACGATATCTCTTTCTCACCATATTGCGAATCGCCTGACCATGGCTATAGCCATGGATGATGCGGATCACGGTAATATTGCTTTTCGCCTGCTTTAAGCTGCGATCAATTTCATGAGAGGCTTCTGAGACGGTCATCCCATGGACATTTATTTCTAAAATCATAAAACACTCTCCTTCAAAGCTTGGACTTCCCGATCTGTTAAGGGACGTGACTGACCTTCCTCAAGGTCCCCTAAAGTGATTGGGCCAAAGCGAATGCGTTTTAACGTCACGATCTCATTGTCTAGGGAAAGAAACATCTTTCTGATCTCATGATACTTTCCTTCCGTGACTTGAATCGTCCCATGTGTGGCATCTTCTAACGAAATGATCGCTGGTCGACATTTCACATTATGATCAATGAGGATGCCTTCCTTGGCGTATGCAAGATCCTTCTCACTTAATGGCCGTAAGCAGGTAAAGGCATAGACTTTAGGAATATGATAGGCTGGTAAGGTCAGCTTCTTTCTGAGTTTGAGATCATTTGTTAAAAGAAGAAGACCAGTCGTATTATGATCAAGTCGGCCGACATAATGTAAATGTGGGACAAGTTCATCAACACTTTTATAAAGCGTACTTTTGGCGTCACAGACATAACCATCGGGCTTATTAAGGACGACATACTTTAATGGATGCACGTCAATAACAATCCCATCAACAGTGACTGCGCCTTCTCGATAGTCCTGATCTTCAGTCAGGATCGTTCCATTGAATGCGACATGTCCTTTCTTGATCAGCTTACGACAGGCTTTCTTGGTCCCATAGTGATTGAGGACTAAGAGATCGACGATCTTCATCAATGGGTATTTCTCCCGCGTGAACAGTCATTGGAACGTTCATCGCCATTATTCTTAATGATCACATGAACGAGATCGCCTCTTTTATAATGCGGATCTTCCTTTAAAAGATCCTCTAAGATCGAACAGCGTTTATGACCATCAAGAACAAGATAACTGTTCCCTTCCTGTCTAACTGTAATTGGAAAAGAAAAGCCAATCCGCTTAACGGAATCATAAAGCGTCTGTGAATAGTTTGTATAATTGTAAGTTAAATCTTTTAAATGCATTCCTCGAATGCGCATAGTCATCACCACATATCATTATAAAGGAAAACCTTAAACAAGCAAACATCAATGACGAATGCTTTTGTTTATGAAATCCCTTTCAATTGATTTTATAGGTATGTTATAATAGTCACAAGGATGTGAATGCAATGAGTGAAAAGATCAATCAGAACCTCTTATTGAGCCGTATTCTGACTTATATGAACGGGACACTTTTTAATGATTTCTATTATAAGATCGCCACGTTCATTATTGAACACTATTTAGAGATGGAAAATATGAGCAAGGAAGAATTCTTAAAAGCGGGTCCTTTTAAGGAAGTCGAATTAAATTCCTTCATGGGCGCCTTTGGCTTTGAAGATTATGAGGAATTCCAGTTAAAGCTCTATAATGACTATCAGACCAGATTAAATCAGATCCGTGTGCGTCTCTTTGATATCACGCCACAGAAATTCTTAAAGAAGATGGACATGACGATTGAAGAAAAAAAATTACAGGATCTTGTGTCTGAAGTGTGCAAGAAATTCTATGAATCAAAACGCATCGTCATCATGGGTGCGCTCTATCCTTTATCATTAAGTGTCGAATTACAGACCGATATGATCACATTTGGGAAACCATTTGTCCAGTATCACAGCTATGATCCCCTCACTTTCACTAAAGATGATGTGGTCATCGTTGTCAGTGCCACAGGACGTGCCTTACGTAATATGAAGAAGAATATGGCTGATGCGCATATTGAAAATGCCTATTCCCTTCTGTTAACGCAGAATAAGAAGTACGTCAATGAAAAAGAGGTCTCTAAAGTTTTAGTCTTACCAGGACGCTTTGACAGTGTTGATTTTAACTATCAGCTGATGTCGATCTATGATCTTTTAAGACTGCGCTATTTCCAGCAATATTACCTGTAAGCAAAAAAGATGTGGATCATCCACATCTTTTCTATTTTCTTAATAACATTTCATCTGAGGCTTCGGCCACTTTTAAGAATTCTGCGACAAGGTCTTCAACGCTCATCTTTTTCTTATCTTCAGCACTGATTTCTAGAACGATCTGTCCATTATTCATAATAAAGGTACGATTGCCATACTTTAAGGCATCTTCCATATTATGGGTGATCATCATCGTTGTAATATGATGTTCACGAGCAATCTTCGTTGATAGATTCATGACCTTCTGACTCGTTGCGGGATCTAAGGCCGCCGTATGTTCATCTAACAATAACAGCTTTGGCGTCACGATCGTCGCCATTAACAATGTTAAAGCCTGACGCTGACCACCAGATAAGGTGCCCACTTTTGTCGTTAAACGATCTTCAAGACCGATATCTAACTGCTTGAGCGCTTCGATAAAGATTTGACGCTGTTTTTTAGAAACAGGCTTTAAAGAGAAATGCTTCCCTCTTGAATAAGAAAGAGCTAAGTTTTCTTCAATCGTCATATGAGGAGCTGTTCCTTTTAATGGATCCTGGAACAAGCGTCCAATGACTCTTGAACGCACATATTCTTTATCAATGGTAATATCCTTACCATCTAATTCGATCTTGCCTTCTTTAATATCGACAGCGCCACTGATGGACTGGAAGAGGGTTGACTTGCCGGCTCCATTTGAACCAATGATTGTGACGAAGTCCCCTTCATTGAGTTCAAAGTTGACATGGTTGAGGGCACGCTTTTCATTGATCGTGCCTTCATTGAAGACGACAGATAAATCACTGACTTTAAGCATGTTTCTTCCTCCTTTTAAGGATTGGCACGGCAATCGCAACAATAACGATCGCTGCCGAAAGCATATTCAAATCGCCTGATGGCACGCCGGCCATGATTGCAATCGTTAAGATAAAACGATAGATGATGGCGCCGACAACTGCAGCCACAAGGGTCCAGATGATCTTTGTGGATCTGATAAAGGTCTGACCAATAATGATCGAAGCCAACCCAATGACCATCATCCCGATCCCACTGGTAATATCGGCATAGCCCTGCTGCTGGGTATAAATCGCACCTGATAAGCCAACAAGACCATTGGCTAAAGCTAAACCGATCAGCTTCATCTTATCGGTATCGATGGAAGATGCTCTGACCATATCTTCGTTATCCCCACAGGCTCTTAAGGCTAAGCCCATCTGCGTCTTTAAGAAATAATTCATTAAGATGACCACAATAATGACAATCGCATAAATCACGATCAGCTTATCAAAAGGATCAAACCCCTTGAAGCCGGTGAAGACCGTCTTCTGATCCATTAAGGAAATATTTGGGGTCTGATGCATGATACGCAGATTGACCGAATACAAAGCCGTCTGCGTTAAGATCCCTGAAAGGATCTCATTGATCTTCAGCTTTGTCATCAAGAGACCAGTCATAAGACCGGCAAGGCATCCGGCGACAAACGCTAAGACTAAACCAAGACCTGGATAATTGGCGGTCGTCACGATGACTGAGACGGCACAGCCTGTTGTAAATGATCCATCAACCGTTAAATCCGGAATATCTAAGACATTGAAACTGATATAACATCCAAGTGCTAATAAAGCAAAGATGCCACCAAGTTCAAATGCCCCAATGGCAACAGTACTATTCATGATTGAAAAAACTCCTTACATTTTAATATATTTCTTATCATCTTTAATAGATGCTGGTAATTTTAAACCTAATGTCTTTAATGTCTTCTGGTTGACATAGATATTTAAGTTTGTCTTGAAGACTTTAACCGGTAATGAAGAGACTTTCTTGCCCTTTAAGACCTTGTCACACATTCTTGCCGTTTCTTTACCTAATTCTTCATAGTCGATGCCGACCGTTAAGAAACCGCCATCTTTAACCATGGAATCTGCACCCACATAGAATGGTGTCTTTGTCGCATTGGCAGCCTTAGAAGCAACGCTCATCGCACTGGCAACGGTATTATCGTTTGGTGAGAACACGGCATCACACTTACTTGCTAAAACGTTCATCGCAGACTGGACTTCAGAAACCTTTGTGACAGTGGCTTCAGTTGTCTTGATGCCTTTCTTTGCTAAATAAGCTTTGACATTTTTAATGTTTGTCACAGAATTGGCTTCCCCTTTGTTATAAAGAAGACCCATCGTCTTTAACTTAGGCTGAACTTCAAGTGCCTTATCGATGATCTGGTTGACCTGAACTTCATCACTTGTGCCGGTCATGTTCTTATCTGGCTTTGTTAATGATGATGTTAACTTTGCCCCGACGGGATCTGAGACCGCTGAGAAAATGATTGGTGTCTTATTGGCTAATTTGGCAACGGCCTGAGCAGCCGGAGTGGCAATGGCGACAACACAGTCTAGATCTTCACCCTGGAATTCATTGGCAATGGAAGCTAATGTATTCGTATTGCCCTGACCATTCTTAAACGTGTATTTGATATTTTTACTATTATAACCTAAGGCTTTCATTTCGCCATCATAGGCTTTCTTGATCGTGTTTAATGACGTATGATCCATCATCTGAATGATGCCGACCTTCTTCACACTTGTCGAACTTGATGAACCTGAGCATCCGCTCACTAATGTTGCTGCTAAAGCAGCGGCTGTTAATACTTTTAATGCTTTCATAAATAAATACCTTCCTTCTCCTTTTATTGTACGCATTTTTCACTCTAGTTCACATAAAAGGATACAAGAAATAAAAAACATCTGCCCCGAAAGGACAGATGTTAAAATCTTTGTGCCACCTTTGGTGTGAATAGAATGCTATCACATTCCTGCCTTTTAACGGAGGCTTCCGTATCATGATACTCGTTTCCTTTCCCATGATCCCTCATAGGGCCAATTGCCTTTACGCCATGATCAGGATTCCACCATCCCTGACTCTCTATCCATACTTTTAAAAGCAACATATCCTACTCACAGGTTGTATCCATACCTTATCACAGTGATTTTCAATAGTCAATGAAACCCTTTATATTCCAAAAACTAGTTTTTCGATTTCCTATTTTCCAAAATCTTCTATCCTATATTTTAAACAATACAAAAGTTTTTTAGTTCAACTCACTATAATCGCCAATGACCTGCTGATCTGGCGACTTTTTGGCTTCAAACATATAGTGTCCAGCACGGGCTATGATCGTCTCGATCGTATCGTCTTCACGCACGATCGTAAGACCAATGGCTGCCTGATAGTCGATCTTCTGAACATTCACTTCATAATAGTCCTGAGCAATGTGTTGAAATCACTGCATAGCGCCAATAAGATCTTCTTTTCCTTTGATCTCTAGCAAACCGACGAATTCATCACCGCTCCAGCGACAGAAACGATCTGTCTTACGACCATACTCGCATAAAGCAAGACCAATATTATGTAGGATCGTGTCGCCTGTCGACTGTCCATAGTTGTGATTGATCTTTGTAAAGTGATTGACATCGACAAAAAGGACCGCAAATGGATGACCGGAACGATGATAAAGATCAAAAGCCTGCTGTAAGTAGACTTCCATATATTTACGACTAGGAAGACAAGTTAATGGATCTCTTGTCACCACTTCATAAATCATGCCGATCAAGTCTTCATTATAGCTTTCTTCAGTCATTGGGACGAATAATGAGACAAGTTCAATGACCTGTCCGCTCATATCCTTGATTGGGACAAATGTATTTTTGACGAGTAAGTCTTTGCCATTTTTATGTTTCATGAACATCGATAGACTGCTTGAACGTCCCGTCGTATAAGCAATCGTTGCCGGACAGCTGTGGAATGGGATGCGTTTGCCATCCGTGAAGCAGCAGCCCACCGGCATATCGGTACATCTTTCTCCCTGCATCTCTGATGCCAAGTAGCCAAGTAAGCGTTCAACTTCACGGTTCCAGTAAAGCACCGTATGATCAGGTTTTAAGATATAACAGCCAATTGGCATATCTTCCATGAGGCTCTCTAAGACGGAATTGTATTCTAAAGTGATATCTTCTGGTTCATCCATCTCTTCATTCGCCAGCTTTTTATTCAAAAACAGATTCAAAGTGAACTCTAGGAAGAACTTCATACTTTAAAATTTCATCAAAATGACATCACGTTCAATTCAAATCTTAGTCATTTTAACATTCTATGTCAATCGATTTTAAATATTTTATAATTTCTAAATTTCCTAAGCAAATTGAGTGCGAATTAAGTATATCTGAATTTCTATATGCAAAAAAGATAGCTAACAGGAGTTTCTATTAGCTATCTTGTATGTCTATGCAAATTTTAAGCTTGCTTTGTATAGTCCGTGACGATGCGCTCTGTTTTCGATTTCTTAGCCTCATACATATAGCGATCCGCGCGGGCAATCAATGAATCAACTGTATCATCTTCACGCACGACCGTGATGCCAATGGCAGCACGACAAGTGATATGATTCCCGTCAACGACTTCATAGCTCTCCTCAGCAATCTTCATAAATCTACGTGAAGCTTCTTTGATATCTTCAGCTTCTTTTAATTGAAGCAGACCAACGAACTCATCACCGCCCCAGCGGCAGAAATGATCGGTCTTACGGCCATACTTGCGTAAAGCCAGACCAAATTGACGGAGGATTGCATCGCCATTGCCATGGCCATACGTATTGTTAATATCATGGAAATCATTGACATCCGCAAACAGGACTGCAAATGGACGGTTGATACGATGATAAAGTTCAAAGGCTTCTTCAAGGCACACTTCCATATACTTTCTTCCTGGAAGACAAGTTAATGGATCTCTTGTCGACACTTCATAGATCATGCTAACTAAGTTCTGATCATAGTCCCCTTCCGTCAATGGTACAAATAATGAGATCAGTTCTGTGATTTCTCCTTTTGCATCCTTTAGTGGAACAAGCGTATTCTTAATCAATAGGTCTTTTCCATCCTTCTGTTTCATAAACATCTGCATTGTCTGGCTGCGACCAGTGACAAAAGCGACCATGGCAGGACAGCTATGACGAGGAATATGCTCCCCACTCGTAAATGAACAGCCTAAAGGCATATCAATACACTTCTTCCCCTGCATTTCCGAAGCAGAGAAACCTAAAAGCTTTTCCGCTTCTTTATTCCAGTAGACCACCGAATGATCCGGTTTAATGATATAACAGCCAATTGGCATTTCTTCCATTAAACTTTCCAATACAGTATTGTAGTCAAAGCTAAGATCTCGCTCCGCATGTGGCATCTGTTCTTCATGAAAGAGCATTTGTGACATTTGATTACGTGCTTTCATAACATCCTTTGTATAAAGGATCCTCGTTTTCGCATAAAGCGTACAAGGGACTTCATTGACTTGACGGATGGCATCGATGCCTTCACGGATGTGATCTGCCAGCACGATAATTTCCTGTGGTGATGTATAAGACGTTGCGACTGCAAATTGACCAATACCAACATAAGCTGTCGTCGCACGATAATCCACGACTTTAGCAATCACACTATAGCAGTCCTGGACAGCTGCATACATCGTTTCACGGCCAAAGTTATTGGCAATTCTAACAAGTTCAGGGATCTTCACATAGATCACCCCAAACTTTCTCTTATTTAATTCATAGTCTGTTTCAAAAGAGATCAAGTCATCAATAAAATGAGCAGCATCTTTACATCCCGGCAACATGTTAGGACTAAATTCACCATGTGACATGTCTTCTGTATCATTTTTGAATCTGTCCTTATCGATAAAGTAACCCATCAAGCCGGAGATCTGGCCATTTTTATAAATTGGCCACTTTGTGGCATAAATATCACGAGCTTCTCCTTTGACCATACATTTACCAGGAACATATCTAAAGCTTTTCCCAGTTTTCAGAATCTTCTCCTCAACCTGCTTATAGCTTTCATTATTAGGATGCCAGTTCATATCCTCATCGGTCTTCCCAATCAATTCATTTTCTGAATGAAAGCCCCAGTAATTTAAGAACGACTGACTGACGCCGATAAAGCGACGATGTTCGTCTTTCCAGAAGAATGGAATCGGGCAATTATGAATCAGATCTTCAAAGTAGCGTGCATCATTGTCCCCTTCCTTGAAGAAGCCGTCAATCGTCTTCTTAGTCAGTAATGGCGCATCACTCATCGTATGCGTGTCATCAGTTGCACGCATGACGTAAAGGATCTTCTTTTCATCACTGTTTGGTGCTAAAAGAATCATGTGGGTCATCCACATAAAACGTCCCTGGAAGTTTTTGGTACGGAAAACACTGCGAATGGAGCCAAATTCGGATCGTTCGAGTCTTCTTAAAAGCGTCTGTGGATCAATAAAGTCCTGATAACGCTTTTGATCGGCCACATAGATCTCTGGTAGAATATTCGTCACATTTCCCTGTTCATCAATTAATGGTGATGCATTGCTCGAAAGCATCGATTCATCAGTAAAGCGAACACTCTGGATCATCATTGTCGATGGATCAAGGCTATAAATATGACGATAGAAATAACTTAAGTTCAATAACATCTGTGCTTTTGGCGTCAATTCTTCATTCTGTCCACCATATTGATAAACATTAATGACGAAGAGAGCTTTTTGATCATATTGCCCAAGCAATCGATATTTTAATAATCTTGGCTGATCTTTAAATGGCGTTGTGAGCTCCCCTGTATTTTTTGAGATCATCGATAATTGGCCAGCTTTCAGCAATTCACGGCTAGCCACATTATTCCGATCATTAATATTCTTTTCAATCTCATGAATATCTTCATAACCATCTTGATCCATGACCGTCTTTAACTGATCGTTCACGAACAAAATATGAATACGGTCGACCTGGATTTCTGCAATGGCCATCGGGATATCAGACATAAAGTTGACCTGACTTAAACGGTCATAACAGATCTTCTGTCTTGGACTTTCAATATCAAGTCCTTTTTCTGTACATGTGCGAATCATATCATCAAATGGCATTGGCTTACCGAAATAGTAGCCCTGCATCTTTTCACAGCCACACTTTTTTAAAAACTCTGCCTGTTCCTTTGTTTCGACACCTTCAGCTAAGGAACGTATGCCGATGCTTTTATCCATTCTAATCACAGAGGCAATAATATCACGAGAACGAGACGTATCATGACGTAAGAAGACCATATCAAGCTTCAAGACATCAAAGGAATAATCTTTTAATAAATTCAATGTCGAATAGCCACTGCCGAAGTCATCCATCCAGATCTCATAGCCAGCATTACGGAATGCCTGCAGCGTATTAAAGATCACATTCTCTTTGGAAGTCATGATACTTTCTGTGACTTCAATATGAAGCATACGTCTTGGAATATCATACTGCTTCACGAATGTTTCAATTTCATTAAAGATATCACAGCTGATAAAGTCCATACGTGATAGATTGATAGAAACAGGAATTTCTGGAATGCCCTGGCGATCACGCTGGGCAATCTGTTGAATGACTTTTTTAATCACACATAGATCAAGCTTCCAGATCAAATGCGCATCTTCTAAAGCGGGAATAAAGGCACCTGGCTGTAATAATCCTTTATGAGGATCATCCCAGCGCGCTAAAGCTTCCATCCCACAGACCTGGTTTGAAAGAGAACGAACGACTGGCTGATAATAAACAACGATCCAGTCTTTTTGAATGGCCTCTTCAAGATGTGAGACCACATAAGCAGATGTTTCGAGTTTTTCTCCCGTCTCTTTAGAATAATACGAAATATACTTTCCGACTTCTTTTCGGCTTTCATCAGAAGCAATACGTGCGTTATTACAAATCTTCTCAGTAGAAATTGTATGATCATCCCAGATGCAGATACCAACAGAGCATTCTACACTATCTGGAAACGCCTTCTGGATATTATCACGTGCCTCTTCTACACGCTCATCAAGATCGATCGTATTTGTCAAAACCGCAAAGCGGTCACCATCTAAGTGTGCAACGACTTCATCAGCGAATGATTCTTTTAAACGTCTACCCATACTGCGCAGGAACTGATCAGCGGAAGTAATGCCATAGCTTAAGTTAAAGAGCTTGAAGTTGATCAGATCAAAGTAAAGAACAGCTAATTCGCCATCTTTCTCTTGATCACGTGGTTTCTGGCGTTCTTCAGCTGCAAGTTTAAAGAATGCATGCATATGAGGTAGTCCTGTTAATGGATCAAGACCTTCTGCCACCTCTTCACCCGCTTTTTCATCGACTGGATCATTATCTTTTACGAATGTAATAGATCCTTCGATCATTCCCTTTCCTTGATGTTTGGCTTTATAAAGGTGTTTGTCAGCCTGATTGATGATCTTTCTAAGGCCAAGAGATGAATCCGGAATACCACCGCTGTAGCCAATGCTACAGCTTAAATCAAATCCTTCTTTTTCGGTATCTAAGACATCCTGTAATTCAAAGAGTTTTGAAGAAAACAGATCAGGATCTTCCTCTTCTGAAATAATGAGGAACTCATCTCCGCCGTAGCGGTAACAATGATCTTTCTCTTTATTAAAGATAGCCTTCATTTCTTTGCCCATCTTCTTAAGAACACGGTCACCATAATCATGACCATGTCCATCATTATAGTTTTTAAAGAAGTCGACATCGATCAAAGCAACGCCAACTGGAGCATTAACAAAAGTCATAAAATCATGTCGTAAAGCATTACGATTTAATAAACCTGTGAGTGAATCCAATCGGCTATCTTTATAAAGCTGAACATTTTCATCTTCCATCTCAAACTTATTCTTTTCAACTCTGATAAAGCTTAATAAACGCGTATAGTTGACAAATAAACAGATGATCTGCATAACTGCTAGATCAACGGCGTCCTGCCAGCCGACAGGGTACTGTGTAATGATCAAAAGAATGATCATCGTGGTTAAGTTAATCACAATATTACGGAAGTATGTGCCAATGCTCGCATTTGGAATTAAATAAATAACTAAAGTAACGAGGATATACTCAAAAAAGAAACCACTGTCTTTCTGCGCTGTAAAAAACGTCGAGCAGGCAATGAGCATATTGATGGCAAGAAAGCTCTTTAAGATCAATCCTGTTCTTTTTGTAGCAACGCCATCAAAGGTATTCATTTCATGAATAAGAAGACCCAAGAAGAATAGATCAATGAAAAACGCCGTCAGATATATTGCGGTCGCACTGATTCCCGGTAAAATAAATCCTGTCGCAAAAGGTGAAAATGATCCTATTAATAAGACAATGATAAACAGAACACAGAGAATCATCGCAGCTGTAATCGTCAGTGAGAGATTATAGTAGTAAAAATCTGCTTTTAAATGCGGATCTTTCATAAAGAGATCCATATCTTTATTTAGATAGATTTTCTTAAATTCTTCAATTGTCTTTTTCATATTAGATACCATCTGCGTGCCCCCTCATTTAATAAACACCCATACATACTCATACAAATTCAAACAAAGTCAGTAGACCTTGAAGTGCATTTTCCTTCATCCTCTTTAAGGTACGCAAAAACGAAGACCCCAATTTTCTTGCCCTCTGGGTTAAAATTTTAATGATTCAACCATTTTTATTCACATGATCATTCTTTTGCAAAAACAGTCACATAAATATTATTCTTTACTCATTTTATTGCATAAAATGACACTCTGTTTATATAAAATATTAAAGTGATTTTCGCAATTAGGTGACTTATCCCAAAATATTCAATTTTTGAATTGATTTTGCAAAATAATTTTGAATATCAAAAA